>JAYRLX010000053.1:0-13477 GCA_041905125.1 Caulobacter sp.
CACCGCGGCGGCCAGGAAGGGCGCGCGCACCCAGAACTCGCCGAGCACGCCGCCCAGCATCGGGCCCAGGATGAAGCCGACGCCGAACATGGCGCTGAACTGGCCAAAGCGCCGGGCGCGCTGGGCCTCGGGCGTGATGTCGGCGATATAGGCCTGGGCCACGGCCATGTTGGCCCCGGTGACCCCGGCGATGGCGCGGCCGACGAACAGCCAGGCCAGCGAAGGCGCGAACGCCATGAACACATAGTCGATGGCCGCGCCGGCCAGTGAGATCAGCAGCACCGGTCGCCGGCCGACCTTGTCGCTGATCGCGCCCAGGACCGGGGCGCACAGGAACTGCATCAGGGCGTAGAGGCCCAGGAAAGCCCCAAACCGCCAGCCGAGGTCGCCGGTGTGGCCAACCTCGCGTAGCAGCCGCGGGATGATCGGCATGACCAGGCCGATGCCGGCGACGTCCAACGCCACGGTGGTGAGGATCAGGCCAAAGGCGGCTTGGCTGCGATCGAATTTAAAATTTATCATCGATAAAGTTCCTTATCGGCGATAAAGTCTGGATCGGCCGCGAGGTCAAGCTGATTCAGACAGGAACGTCATGAAGGTCGATCGCCGGCGCATCCTCGACACGGCGCTGGAGCTGCTGAACGAGGTCGGGGTCGACGCCCTGTCGACCCGCGCGATCGCCGACCGCCTGGGCGTGCGCCAGCCGGCGCTCTACTGGCACTTCAAGAACAAGCAGGCGCTGCTCGACGCCATCAATGGGGAGATCCTGGCGCGAGCCCACGAGGGCCGCGCGCCGCGCGAGGGCGAGCCTTGGCAGGACTTTTTCCGCCGCAACGCCAGGAGCTTCCGCGCCGCCCTGCTGTCCTATCGCGACGGCGCGCGGGTCCATGCCGGGACCGAGGCCGCGCCCGACGACCTAGCCCACGTCGAGGGCCAGCTCATGGTGCTGGTGCGCGCCGGCTTTTCGCCGGGACGGGCGCTGCAGCTCTTCGTCGCCATCAGCCGCTACGTCGTCGGCTGCGTGCTGGAGGAGCAGGCCTCGCCGATCGATGGCTCGGCGGAGCAGGCCCGGCTGGACGACGCCGCCCAGGCCTATCCCCTCGTCGCGGAGGCCATCGCCCACTATCGCGCCAGCGGCCACGAAGGCCTGTTCGAGCGTGGGCTGGACCTGATCATCCGCGGCGCTGAGGCCGAACTGGCTACTGCGCCGCGCTGACCCGCCAGACCGCGTTGCCGACGTCGTCGGCGACCAGCAGCGCGCCCGTCGTATCGACCGTCACGCCGACCGGCCGCCCCTGGGCCTTGCCGTCCTTGTTCAGGAACCCCGTCAGGAAGTCCTCGACCGGGCCCGCCGGCTTGCCGCCCGCGAAGGGCACGAAGATCACCTTGTAGCCCGCCTGCGGCTTGCGGTTCCAAGAGCCGTGCTGACCGATGAACACCCCGTCCTTGTAGCGGGCGGGGAAGCTGGCCCCCTCGTAGAAGGTCAGGCCCAGCGAGGCGGTGTGCGCGCCCAGGGCGTAGTCGGGGACGATGGCGCGCTCGACCAGGTCCGGGCGGCGGTCGCTGTCGCGGACCCGCTTGTCCACGTGGCGTCCGAAATAGCTGTAGGGCCAGCCGTAGAAGCCGTTCTCGCGCACCGAGGTCATGTAGTCGGGCACCAGGTCGTTGCCGAGCTCGTCGCGCTCGTTGACCGCGGTCCAGAGCTCGCCATTGGCCGGGTTCCAGCCCATGCCGTTGGGATTGCGCAGGCCCGAGGCGAAGACGCGCTTCTGGCCAGTCGCCAGGTCGACCTCGAGGATCGCGGCGCGGTCGACCTCGTTCTGCATGCCGTTCTCGCCGACATTGCTGTTGGAGCCGACGGTCGCGTAGAGCTTCGAGCCGTCCTGGCTGGCGATGATGTTCTTGGTCCAGTGGTGGTTGATCGGCCCGCCCGGCAGGTCGGCGACCTTGCGCGGCGCGGCGGTGATCTGGGTCTCGCCGGCCTTGTACGGGAAGGCGACGATGGCGTCGGCGTTGGCGACATAAAGCGTGTCGCCGACCAGGGCCATGCCGAACGGCGAATAGAGATTGGTCAGGAACGGCGTCTTCAGCTCGGCCACGCCGTCGTGGTTGGCGTCGCGCAGCAGGGTGATGCGGTTGGCGCTGGGCACGACGGAGCCGGCCTTCTTCATCAGCATCTTCTCGAAGAAGCCGCGCAGCCCGTGCGAGGGCTCGGCCTTGGGCGGGCCGGCGCTTTCGGCGACCAGCACGTCGCCGTTGGGCAGCACCAGCAGCCAGCGCGGGTGGGCCAGACCGGTGGCGAACGGCTGCACGCGGAAGCCCGCCGGCGCCGTGGGCGTGACGCCCGAAGGCCAGCCGACGACGTCCGAAACCTTAACGGTCGGGATCAGGCTCTTGCGCGGCTCGGGCAGGGCCGGATTGGGGCCATAGCCCACCGGACCCGTCTGGGACTGGCTTTGGCCACAGGCCGATAGGGCCGCCATGGCGACGCCGACGATCAAGATTTCGCGAACCCTGCGACGCATAGCCGCCTCTCCCCTTCATCCCGCGTTCAAAGCCAAACGCGTTTCATGATTGCAGGCAACACATACGGTTCGATCCATGGAGAAGTTCCACACCGCTCCCACCCCTCGTCGCGCTGTCCTGGGCGGCCTGCTGGCCCTCGCCATGCCGGGTGTCGTCCACGCCGCCGCGCGCCATAAGGCGCCGCCTCCGCCGCCGTTGGTCACCGTGCTCGGCGACTCCATCACCGCGGGGCTTGGCCTGACGCAGGACCGCGCCCTGCCGGCCTGGCTGCAACGGACGCTGGACGGCATGAAGATCCAGGCGCGCGTCTTCGGCTTCGGCGCCATCGGCGACACGACCAAGGCGGGGCTGTCGCGCGTCGAGCGCATTCCGGCCGAGACCGCCGTCTGCGTGGTCGCCCTGGGCGGCAACGACCTGCTGTTGGGCGCGGACCCTTCCTGGACCCGCGACAACCTCCGCGCCATCGTCACGCGGCTGAAGGCGCGAGGTGTCCGCGTGGTGCTGGCCGGGATGCGCGCGCCGGCCCTGCTGGGGATCGATTACGCCCGCCGCTTCACCGAGGTCTATCCGGAGCTGGCCCGGGAGGAGGGGGTGTTCTACGCGCCCGACTTCTTCACCGGCGTGATCGGCGTCGCGCGCTACATGCAGAGCGACGGCATCCACCCCAACGCCGAGGGCGCCCGCATCATCGCCGAGCGGCTGGCGCCGGTCGTGGCGAAGGCGTTGAAGGGGTAGGATCAAAACATCCGACCTCCCCGGCGAATGCCGGGGCCCCGATTCATCCGGCTCGCTTGATGTCAAAGCGCCCCCCGCCGTGGTTCGACGAAGGGCGCTGGTGGGTTCGATCTGGGCCCCGGCATTCGCCGGGGAAGTCGGCTGTGATTACTCCGCCGCCTTCGGCGCGGCGGCGTGGTGCTGGTGGCCGAACAGTCGGTGCATCATCCGCTCCGAGCGGGTCTTCAGCCCGTCCATCAGGATGAACACCACCGGGATGTAGAGCAGCGACAGCAGGGTCGAGGTGATCAGGCCGCCGATGACGGCGATCGCCATCGGCGCCCGGAACTCGACCTCGGCGCCCAGGCCGATGGCGGTGGGCAGCATGCCCGCGCCCATGGCCACGGTGGTCATCAGGATGGGCCGCGCCCGCTTGTGGGCGGCGTCCATGATGGCCGTGCGCTTGTCCATGCCGTGCTCCTTCATCGCCATGATCGCGTACTCGACCAGCAGGATCGAGTTCTTGGCCGCGATGCCCATCAGCATCAGGATCCCGATCAGGGTCGAGATCGAGAAGCTGGACTTGGCGATGACCAGCAGGCCGAAGGCGCCGCCGATGGCCAGGGGCAGGGCGACCATGATGGTGATCGGGTGGGCGAAGCTGCGGAACAGCAGCACCAGCACGACGTACATCAGGAGGATGCCGGTGATCAGCGCGCCCAGGAAGCCGCTGACCATCTCCTGGATGAACTCGGCGTCGCCGGCCGCCACTTCATGCACGCCGGGCGGCAGGTTCTTGACCGATGGCAGGGCGTGGACGCGCTTGCCGGCCTCGCCGTTGACGATGCCGTCGAGTTCGGCGGTGATGGTGGCCACGCGCGAGCGGTCCTGGCGCTCGATCTGCGAGGGACCGGCGCCGAAGCGGACGTCGGCGACGGCGTTCAGCGGCACCGGACCGTTGGCCGACGGCACCTGCAGAGTCTGCAGCACCGCGATGTCGCCGCGCGCGTCGTCGTCCAGCCGCAGGCGGATCGGCACTTGGCGATCGCCCAGATTGTACTTGGGCAGGTTCTGATCGACGTCGCCGATGGTGGCCACGCGCACGGCCTGCGAGATCGCGCCGGCCGAGACGCCCGCGCGGTCACGACGATCTCGGGACGGGCGATGGCGGCGGTGTTGACCACGTGGGCCAGGCCCGGGACCGAGCGCATCTCGGCCTCGACCTTGCGGGCGGCGGCCTCCAGCGCCGGGCCGTTGTCGCTGACCAGGCTCAGGGTATAGCTGCCGCCGTTCGACGGACCGCCGCCGTTGTTGCTGCCCGCGCCGATCCGCGCGCCGGGGATGGCGGCGAACTGGTCGACCATCTGGCGGCTGAACTGCTGCTGGCTGATCCGCTGCTTCTTGTCGGTCAGGTCGGCGGTCACCTCGGCCTTGTTGACCGAGTTGTTGCTGCCGATCGAGGCGTAGACGCTGACCACCTCCGAGCGGGCGCGCAGGGCCTTGGTCACCTGCTGGGTGACGGCGTCGGTCTCGTCCAGAGTGGCGCCCGGCGGCAGTTCGATCGAGAACTCGGCCCGGCCGCGGTCGGACTGCGGCTGGAACTCGAACGGCAGGCGGGTCGCCAGGAAGATCGAGATGATGAACATCGGAATGCCCATCAACAGCACCTTCCAGCGATTGTTCAGGCCCCAGTTCAGGCTCTTCAGGTACGGACCCATCCATGGCGGGTCCTTGTCCTCGTGCTTGGTGTCGGCCTTCAGCATGTAGGCGCCCATCAGCGGCGTCAGCAGGCGGGCCACGACCAGCGAGAACAGCACCGAGATGCAGGCGGCCAGGGCGAAGGCCTTGAAGAACTGGCCGATGATGCCTGGCATGAAGCCCACGGGCGCGAACACCGCCACGATGGTGAAGGTGGTGGCCACGACGGCGAGACCGATTTCGTCGGCCGCCTCCATGGCCGCCGCATAGGGGCTTTTGCCGCCGCGCATGTGGCGGACGATGTTCTCGATCTCCACGATGGCGTCGTCGACCAGGATGCCGACGGTCAGCGACAGCGCCAGCAGCGTCACGCCGTTCAGCGACTGGTTCATCGGCGCCAGCACCGCGAAGGTCGGCAGCAACGAGGTCGGGATCGCCACGGCCGCCAGCAGGGTGGCGCGCCAGTCGCGCAGGAACAGCAGCACCACCAGCACGGCCAGGATCGCCCCGATGATCAGGGCCTCCATCGAGGCGACATAGCTCTCCTCGATGTACTTCACGTTCGAGGTGACCTCCTCGATCTGGATCTCGGGATGGTCCTTGTCGAGCTTGGCGACGGCCTCGCGCACCTTGTTGGCGGTCTGGACTTCCGAGCCGCCGCGGCCGCGCACCATGTTGAAGGTCACGACCTCCTGGCCATCATAGCGGGCGCGCGAGCGGGGCTCGGCCCAGTGGTCGGTCACGGTGGCCAGATCGGCCAGGCGCACGGTCCCGCCGCCCGACAGCGGCACGCGGGTCTCGCGCAGCTGCTCGACCGAGCCGGCCGCGCCCAGGGTGCGGATGGCGCGCTCGGAGCCGGAAATGGTCACCCGGCCGCCGGGCAGGTCGGCGTTGGAGGAGACCAGGGCCTGGCTGACGGACGCGGCGGTCACGCCCCGCGCGGCCAGGCGGTCGGGATCGAGGGCGACCTCGATCTCGCGGCTGACCCCGCCCTGGCGGTTGACCTGCCGCACGCCCTTGATGGCCAGCAGGGCGCGACTGACGTCGTTGTCGACGAACCAGCTGCGCTGCTCGGGCGTCAGGGTCGGCGCCTTGACGACATAGGTGATCAGCGGCCCGCCGGAGACGTCGATCCGGGTGACGATCGGCTCCTGCATGTCCTGGGGCAGGGAGCCGCGCAGGTTGGACATGGCGTTGCGCACGTCGTTGGTGACGCGCTCGTGGTCCACCCCCAGCTCGAACTCGATGAAGGTGGTCGAGGCGCCGTCGACGATGGTCGAGTTGATGTGCCGAACCTGGCCAAGGCCCGCGACGGAGTCCTCGATCAGGCGGGTGACCTGGGTCTCCAGCTCGCTGGGCGCGGCGCCGGGGCGCACGGCGGTGACGACGACGAATGGCAGGTCGACGTCGGGATTGTTGTTGATCCGCATCGAGCGGAAGCCCGCCAGGCCCGCGATGCAGAGCAGCAGGAACAGCAGGATGACGGGGATCGGGTTCTTGATCGCCCAGGACGAGATGTTGCGCATCGGAGCGTCCCTTAGCGAGCGGGCTTGGGCGCGGCGGCGCTGATGCGCACCAGGTCGCCCTCGCCCAGGAAGCCGGCGCCGTCCACGACCACCTGCTCGCCGGCCGACAGGCCGGTGGCGGCCACGCGGTCGCCGGTGTTGGTCAGGATCTGGATCCGGCGGAAGTGAACCTTCTTGGCCGCGTCGACGACGAACACGCCCGGGCGGTTCTCACGGTACAGCACCGCGGCGCTGGGCACGACGAGCGCGGGCTGGTCGCCGGCGTCGATGCGGACGCGGGCGAACATCCCCGGGCGGAAGCCGCCCATCGACGACAGCGCCACGCGGGCCACGCCCAGGCGGCTGGTGGCGTTGACTTCCGAGGTGACGATGCGGACGCGGCCGCTCATCTCGCCGATCTTGTCGGAATAGACGGTCGCCGGCATGCCGGCCTTGACCGCGCCGAGATCGGTCTCGGGGATCTCGGCGTCGACCTCAAGCCGGCTGTCGCGGACGATGCGGAAGAGTTCGGAGCCGGAGCTGACGATCTGGCCCTTGGTGACGCTGCGGCGGCTGATCAGCCCGCCCACCGGCGCGCGGACCGAGGTCTGGGCCAGGCGCGCGGCGGTCTCGCCCCGCGCGGCCTCGGCGGCGGCGAGGTTGGCCGTGGCCGTGCCCTGCTTGGCGGTGGCGGTGTCCAGCGAAGCCTGGGACAGGTAGCCCTTGGCCTGCAGCTCGCGGGCGCGGGCCAGGGCGGCCTGCGCCTCGGCCAGGGTGGCGCGGGCGCTGGCGACGGCGGCCTCCTGCTGGCGCAGCTGGGCGCTGATCAGGGCGTCGTTCAGCTTGACCAGCACCTGGCCGGCCTGGACGACCTGGCCTTCCTCGGCGTTGACCGCCACGGCCGTCAGGCCGCCGGTCTCGGCGCCGACCGGCACCTCTTCCCAGGGCGAGATCGTGCCGGTGGCGTTGATCTGGCGAGCGATCGGCTGGCTGGCGACCGTCGCCACGCTGACCGTGGCCGAGGCGGCCGGAGCGGTCTTGGTTTTCTTCGGCTTCTTGTCGCCGCATCCGGAAAGGGCGATCGCGCTCACCCCCAGGACCAAGACCAGCGCGCTCAAAGTCGGGCGGCGCCCATTGATCCGGTAAAGCACGTTCATCCCCAGCGACTGTTGTATCCCGTCGGCCTTCTAGCCGACAAAACCCCGGTCGCTGAGTTAATTTGCCGTAAGACGATAAGAAGGTTCAAACGCTTGCTGGAGCCGCGCTTTGCGCCGCCGTGGCGCGGGCGAAGGCGGGGCGTTGGCTGACCCGGTCCCAGTAGTCGGCGACCGCCGCCGGGAACTCCCCGTCCAGCTTCAGGGCGCGGGCCAGCAGCAGGGCGTAGGCCACCGAGATGTCGGCGCCGGTGAACCGATCGGCCGCGGCGAACGCTGACCTTTGCAGGATCGCCTCCAGTCCCTTCAGCCGCGCCAGGAACCAGCGGGCGTAGTCTTCGGCCACCTGCGGCTGCCGGCGTTCCTCGGGTTCGAGCCGCGCGTAGCGCAGCACCAGGGTCTGGGGAAAGGTCAGGGTGGCCTCGCCATAAACGAGGCCGTTCAGATAGGCGCCGTAGCCAGGCTCGTCGGGCCGCACCGACAGCCGCCCGCCGCCGTGGCGCATGGAGAGATACTCGATCATCGCCGCGGACTCGGTCATCCGCGTGTCGCCGTCGACCAGCAGCGGGATGGTGCCCAGCGGGTTCTCGTCCAGATACTCGCGCGCGTGAAAGCGCGGCGGGAAAGGCAGGAGCTTGAGATCGTAGGGGATCTCCAGCTCTTCCAGCGCCCACAGCGGCCGGAACGAGCGCGCGTCGCGGCAGTGGTACAGGGTGATCATGGTGTCTCTCCAGTCCCTCTCCCCTTGCGGGAGAGGGTGGCCGAAGGCCGGGTGAGGGGTCTCTCGGCGTCGCCCGTGCGACCCCTCATCCGTCATCTGCGGATGACACCTTCTCCCGCAAGGGGAGAAGGGACCCTACAGCCGCTCGACGATCGTGACGTTCGCCAGGCCGCCGCCCTCGCACATGGTCTGCAGGCCGTAGCGGGCGCCGCGGTCTTTCAGGGCGTGGACCAGCGTCGTCATCAGCTTGGCGCCCGAACCGCCCAGGGGGTGGCCAAGGGCGATGGCGCCGCCGTTGACGTTCAGCTTGTCGGGATCGCCGCCGGTGACCTTCAGCCAGGCGGTCGGCACCGAGGCGAAGGCCTCATTGACCTCGTAGAGATCGATGTCGCCGATCTTCATGCCGGCCCGCTCCAGCGCCTTCAGGGTGGCCGGGATCGGCGCTTCCAGCATGATCACCGGGTCGTGGCCGATCACCGTCATGTGGTGGATGCGGGCCAGCGGCTCGACACCCAGCGCCTTCAGGCCGCGCTCGTTGACGATCATCACGCCGGCCGCGCCGTCGCAGATCTGGCTGGAGGTGGCGGCGGTGATCCGGCCGTCCTCGGCCAGCAGCTTCACCGAGCCGATCGACTCCATCGAGGCGTCCCAGCGGATGCCTTCGTCGACCTCGTGGCGCTCGGTCTTGCCGTCCTCCAGCTTGACCTCGATCGGCACGATCTCGGCGGCGAACTTGCCGGCCTTGGTCGCGGCCTGGGCGCGCTTGTGGCTTTCGAGCGCGAAGGCGTCGAGGTCGGCCCGCGACAGGTCGTACTTCTTGGCCATCATCTCGGCGCCCATGAACTGGCTGAACTGGATGCCGGGATATTTGTCCTCGATGCGCGGGCTCTTGTAGGTGCCGAAACCGTTCTTGTAGGGCAGCTGCGAGGACAGGCCCATCGGCACGCGGCTCATGCTCTCGACGCCGGCGGCGACGACGATGTCCATGGCCCCCGACATCACGGTGGCGGCGGCGAAGTGGATGGCCTGCTGCGACGAGCCGCACTGGCGGTCGACCGAGGTGCCCGGCACGCTCTCGGGCAGCCTGGAGGCGAGGATGGCGTTGCGGGCGACGTTCAGGCCCTGCTCGCCGACCTGGCCGACGCAGCCCATGATCACGTCCTCGATCAGGGCCGGATCGGCGCCGGTGCGATCGACCAGCGCATCCAGAATGACGCCGCCCAGATCGGCCGGATGCCAGCCCGAGACCTTGCCGCCCTTGCGTCCGCCGGCCGTCCGCGCGGCCGCCACGATATAGGCTTCGCCCATTGGTTTCCTCCTCGTTTTCCGGATGCGCGCCGGGTGGCGAAACCACCTCGGTTTTCGTCGATCGCGCTCCTGTTGCGAGGAGTGAAACAGGCGTTTGGAGCTATGTCAGCGGTGACGCGGCGTCAGTCGGCGCGGGGGCGCGACGGGTTCTGATGGCCCCGCACAGCAGGGCTAGCATGGTCAGGTAGCTGAAGCAGGAATTGGCCATCCAGGCGGCTCGCCGCCACAGGACCGCATCGGCGATCATGGCCAGGTGCAGGACGAAGGTCAGGGCCTGGAAGGCGCAGGCCCACATCGGCCACCACCGGTTCGACCGCAGGGCGATGAACAGCAGGACCGACAGCAGCAGCGCGTCCACCACCATCGGCGCCACCTGCACCCCGCGCTGCAGGATGTTGTTGTAGACGATCCCGGTCGCGAGCCAGGCGGCGGTCATGGCGATCGCCGCCACGCGTTCGGGCCAACCGCCGCGCCAGAGCGCCACGCACGCGACGATCAGCAGCGCCCCGAGACTGGCCCATTGGTAGAAGAAATGGAAAAGCATAGACCTAGGGTGGCGCCATTGCCGTGAAATGCAAATGGCCCCGAAGATGGGGCCACGTCGCGCCGGAGATTTTTTAGCCGAAGATCCCGGACGCTCTTTGCGAACGCCCGGGACAGATGGGCGGCGTGCGCCGCTTAGGCGGCCGACGGCACCGCGGCCAGTTGGCCGAAGGTGATGGTCGGGGAGCCAGGCTTCTCGCCGCCGTCGCCAAAGGCGACGTGCTGCAGGCCGATGTCGCGCTGGGCGACCGACAGGTTCTTGTGGGTGTTGACGATGCCTTCGCGGGCGGCGGCCAGCGCCTGCATGGTGGTGATCGCGGAGACCAGGGCGTCCTGGCCGATCAGGGCCGAGAGGTTGGCGCTTTGACGCGAGGCCGGCATCAGGGCGGCGAGGGTGGCGGTGGTGGTGATCGCGGCGTCGATCGCGCTTTCAGCGGCGAACAGGGCTTCGGCGACCGTCTGGGCGGCCTGGCGGCGTTCCTTGAGCATAAGCAGTCTCCTTCACGCCGAGCATGTCGGCGCGTTTGCCAATGGGTGTGATGGGAAAGCAGAGGCGCCGAGAGGCGCCTCTAAATCAGGGGAACAGGGCCTGCAGCGCCTGAAGTCCCGCGAGGATCGAGCCGAACGCGAAGGCCGTCACGATCATCACGGCGGCGATGAAAGCCAGCCGGAGCGGAACGCTTAGATGATTAGGTCGTCCGCTTCCGAGTCCGAAGACGAGAAGTCCGACGGGAACGTCTCGTCCATCACGGCGCTCGCGATGCAGAGAATCTCCCGCATCACCAGCTCGCTGGGCTTGAACGAAGCTTGCTTGCGCGTAGCCGCCACCAGGTCGTGGACCATGGCCGCGCCATCCGGCGTCGCCGACAGGCTCATCAACTGGCGCTCGAGCTCGCTCCAGGTGATGGGCGGCAGGAGCTCGGCCGAATTGAGGGCCGGCCAGCTGTTCCGGAAGCTCATGATGTCCTGGCGCATGTACGTCGCCCGGCCAATGGCTTCTTTCTGATAGGGGGTCAGTTCGGTCACGGGAAGCTCCTTCCTCAGCGAGGTCAGGAGACCGTGAAGAAGGGGGTTCGCCTAGCCGCGCCGGATCGGACCCCGACGCGATCGGAGGGGGGGTGACAGGGGTAGGGGCGTCAGCGGAGGGCGCGACGGGCGGGACGTCGGCCGGGCGCGCGCGATCGAACACGCGACGCGCGGCGTCATAGCGATCGGCCGCGCCGAGGCGACGGCGAGCCTTGTCCAGATGCCAGTCGACGGTGTGCTTGGAGAGGCCCAGCTCGCGGGCGATCTCCTTTGAGCTCATGTGCCGATCGACCAGACGCAGGCACTCACGCTCACGTTCAATGAGACGGTCGAGCGCCTCGACCTGGTCCGTCACAGAGGGATCGCCCTTGTCCATGCCAAGAACTTTAAGGGTCCGCCGCCTTTCGGCCAAGCGCTGCCACATTAAACCTTAGCCATTAGGCCGGCGAGTCGTTTTCGAAGCGCTTACCCTTCGCGGCGCGCGGCCTCGGATTCCGTGGCCGGCGAAGCGGCGCGGATCAGCTCCAGGACATCGACGATGATCTCGCGCATGGCCGCCTGGGCCTTGTCCGCGTCGCGCGCGATGATCGCCTCGGCCACGTCCTCGTGCGAGGGGATCGAGGCGGTGCGGCCCTTGATGCGGTTGGTGAAGCGGATCGAGATGCGCAGGGCCGTGTTCACCAGCTCGTGCAGCTCGCGATAGAACGGGTTCTTGGTCGCGTCGAGGATGGCGATGTGGAAGGCGATGTCGGCCGACAGCGGGTCGTCCTCGCCGTCGGCGGCGGCCTTCATCCGGCGCAGCCCCTTGCGGATCTCCTCCAGCCCCGCCTCGTCGGCGTTGCGCGCGGCCAGGGCCGCGGCGGCGGGCTCGATGCCCAGCCGCATCTCGGTGAAGTCCGCGAGCAGGCGCAAGCTGAACTTGCGCTCCAGCAGCCAGCGCAGCACGTCCGGGTCGAGCATGTTCCACTCGGCCTCGGGCTCGACCACGGTGCCGTGGCGAGGACGGGCGCTGAGCAGGCCCTTGGCGGTCAGCATCTTGACCGCCTCGCGGGTGACGGTGCGGCTGGCGCCGAACTGCTTGGAGAGTTCGCCTTCGGTCGGAAAGCCCACGGCGGCGTATTCGCCGGTGACGATCGCTTGGCCCAGCTGCTCCACCAGGCCGTAGGTCAGGCTCAGGCCAGGCTGGGTGCGCATCGACGGATCTTCTTTCCTCTGGCGGCGGCCGTGAAATGACCGCTGCTCCCCATGGTGATCGTGTCCGCCGAACCGCGGAATCTATTGGGCCGAATACAGCCGCGCCGCCTGCGTTCGGCAAGAGCGTTCACACGGAGGCGCGCGCCAAAATGCAAGCGGCGCCGAATTCGCGATCCCCTTGCGCGCTTGGCCTTGGCGAGCCAGATCCCCATGAGCCCCCCGAGCGTCGTCCGCGGATCAGACGTTCCAGGCCGCGACCAGGGCGGCGGCGCGTTCGCCGACCTCCTGGGCCGTGTAGCCCGGTCGGTAGAGCTCGCCGCCCACGCCGATGCCGGCGACGCCCGCGGCGCGCCAGGGCTCGAGATTGGCCGCGCCGACGCCGCCGACGGCGTAGACCAGGATGTCCTTGGGCAGCACGTCCTTGACCGCCTTGATGTGGCCGGGACCGAACGAGCTGGCCGGATAGAGCTTCAGCGCCTTGGCGCCGGCCTTCACCGCCACGAAGGCCTCCGACGGCGTGGCGAAGCCCGGCATGGCGGTCAGGCCCAGCTCGACCGCGCGCGCGATCACGGCGGCGTCGGTGTTGGGGGTGACGATCAGCTTGCCGCCGACGCCGGCCACCTGGTCCACGGTCTCGGGCGACAGCACCGTGCCGGCGCCGCACAGAGCCTGGTCGCCGAAGGCCGCGCACAGCTTGCCGATGCTCTCCAGCGGATCGGGCGAGTTCATCGGCACCTCGATCCCCTTGATCCCGGCCGCGACCAGGGCGGCGGCGATATCGACGATCTCGGTCGGCTTCACGCCGCGCAGGATGGCCACGATGGGGGGCGGAGCGGCGTGGGTCATGAGCTTCACTTCTCTTGAGATCTGGAAATCGCCGAAAGGCCGGCGAGGACGGCCGCGTCGCCATCGACGACGGACGAGGCCACGTCGATCTTGGCCAGGGCCTTCACATAGAGGTCGCTGAGCGCGCCGGCGCCGATCACGGTCACGGCGTCCATCGGTCCGAACCAGTCGCGGGCGGCGGCGACGTCCGCGCCGATCAGCAGGCCCGACAGATAGCCCATGGCGTCCGCGGGGCTCATGCC
>JAYRLX010000503.1:0-2386 GCA_041905125.1 Caulobacter sp.
TGGACAAGGTTCTGGAGCGCGAGAACGCCTGGCTGGCGCGCGGCGTCCAGGGCCGGCGAGCCCGCAACGAAGGCCGGCGCCGGGCGCTTCTGGCCCTCCGCGCCGAGAAGAAGGACCGCCAGGGCGATCAGCGCGGAACCATGACCATGGCCGTCGAGTCCGCCGGGATCTCGGGCAAGCGCGTGGTCGAGGCCAAGGGCATGACCAAGCGCTTTGGCGAGCGGACCATCGTCGAGAACTTCTCGACCCGCATCCTGCGTGGCGACCGCGTGGCGCTGGTCGGTCCCAACGGCGCGGGCAAGACCACCCTGGTCAAGCTGCTGCTGGGCGAGCTGCCGCTGGACGCCGGCTCAGTGCAGCTGGGCGCCAATCTCGAGGTCTCGTACATCGACCAGGCGCGCATGGCGCTGTCGGACAAGATCACCGTCTGGGACTTCCTGACCCCCGGCGGCGGCGACTCCATCGTCGTGCGCGGCCAGTCCAAGCACGTCGCCGGCTACGCCAAGGAGTTCCTGTTCACCGACGCCCAGCTGCGCCAGCCGGTCACCAGCCTGTCGGGCGGCGAGCGCAATCGCCTGCTGCTGGCGCGGGCCCTGGCCAATCCCACCAACCTGATGGTGCTGGACGAGCCGACCAACGACCTCGACATGGACACGCTGGACCTGCTGGAGGACCTGCTGGCCGATTTCGAGGGAACCCTCATCCTGGTCAGCCACGATCGCGACTTCATCGACCGCCTGGCGACCTCGACCATCGCGCTGGATGGCCGAGGCAAGATCGTCGAGACGCCTGGCGGCTGGACCGACCTGATGGACCAGAACCCGGGCTTCTTCAGCGCTGTCCGCAAGCCGATCGCCGCCTCCGCGCCCAAGGCCGCCCCGGCCGCGCCGCCGCCCCCGAAAAAAAGCGTGAAGCTTTCATACAAGGACCAGAGGCGTCTGGAGGAATGCGAAGCCTTGATCGCCAAGAGTCCGGCGATCATCGCCAAGCTTGAGGAAACGCTGGCGGACCCTAATCTCTACAGCCGCGATCCGGCGACATTCGATAAAACCATGAAGGCGCTGGACAAGGCGCGCGCCGATCTTGAGCAAGCCGAGATGGACTGGCTGGAACTCGAAGAGAAAAAAGAGAGCCTGGCGACAAGCTGATCATTATATTTCTGCATGACGTCTTAACCAGTCACCGTCACGACCTGATACGACTATAGCCCTCTTGAATTACGCCCTACGGTATGCATTGTCTTCGGGACCCGTTACACGGGCGAGACGGGGACGATATCGTCAGGAAGTGGCGGCCGCGGAGGCGTCCTGCGGCCAAACGACACATCCGTCGATAAGCAAGCAACCCCTCGTCCAGCAGGCGTATTGAATGGTCGCGTCGTCGCCCCCTCGTACTGGGAGGACGGCGAACGTCGGACTCGCGCAACGCGGGTCGGACGTGGTCGGATATTGCCGCCAAGGCGCGGCGGTTTGGGGGACGAAACGCGTATGCCGCAAAGGCTGGCGCAGCATGAGCGGAAAAGGCAGGCGGCTTTGCTGCAGGGCCTTTCCGTCGCCCTGGTCGGCGGTCTGTTCTTCAGCGAGTTTCTGACCCGGACCCTGCTGGGCGTGGCCGCCTTCTGGCCGGCCAACGCCCTGCTGGCGGCGGGGCTGGTGGTCCTGACGCCCCGGCGCCGCCTGACCCTGGGCGGCGTCTTCGTCACCTTCCACATGGCGGCCGATCTTCTCGTCGGCGACAGCCTGACCCGCGCGCTGCTCTATACCACGATCGATACGCTGGAGGCCGTCGCAGTCTGGTGGGTCTGCGTCCGCTTCTGGGGACGCATGCCGCGGGTTCGAACCATGCGCGCCCTGGCGGCGCTGCCGGCCGTGACGACGCCGATCGCCGCGGTGTCGGCCACGATCTGCGCGCCGATCCTGTCGCTGTTCTTTGGCGAGCCGCTATTGAAGACCTGGATCGACTGGTTCCTGCGCGGGGCGCTGGGCTTGGCGGTCGTGTTGCCGACGGCGCTGGTGCTGATCGACGCCCAGCATCGGCGGGCCTATCGCATCTCGTTGCGCGAGCAGGGCGTGCTGCTGTTCGCGGTGGCGGCCGTCACCCTGCTCTGCGCGCATCCCCTGTCGGGCGCGCCGCCCTTCCTGATCTTCCCGGTCGCCCTGCTGGCCGCCTATCGCCTCGGCGCGCGCGGCGCGGCCATGGCCTCCCTGATCGTGGCCCTGATCACCCTGCCGATCGCCATGTCGGGCGCTTCGCCGCGCTTCAATGCGATCCTTGGCCCGACGGCGCAGGCGCGAACGATCCAGGTCTTCATCGCCGTGATCTTCTACACCTGCATGGCCGCCAGCCTGGTCCTGGCGCAACAGGATCGCCTGAAGCGCATGCTGCA
>JAYRLX010000504.1:0-2380 GCA_041905125.1 Caulobacter sp.
GGCCTGGCGCAGCTGGAATGGTCGCCGGAGCTGATCGCTGCGCCGCTGCCCGTGTCGGCCCTGCTCTATCCGCCCGAGCCTGGCCTTCATCCCGCGCGCAGTCGCGAGTTCGAAGGCCTGCACGGCTTTTTGTCGGACAGCTTGCCCGAAGGCTGGGGCTTCCTCGTCATGCGGCGACGCTTGAGCAAGCTTGGCGTCGCTATCGAAACGCTAAGCGCCGTCGATCGGCTGGCCCTGGTCGGCGACCACGGCCGCGGCGCCCTCACCTACCGCCCGGCGACCGCGCCGCCGCAAGAGGTCGAAAGCCTCGATCTCGACGCCTTGGCCGCCGAATCAACGGCGATCCTGGCCGGCCACGAAGGCGCGCTGGCCGACACCTTGGCCACCCTGGCCGGCGGCTCGGGCGGCGCCCGGCCCAAGGTTCACGTCGGGTTCGACGCCCAGGGGCGGGTCTTGGTCTCCGAAGGCGAGACCGCCGCCGACCACGAGGCCTGGATCGTCAAGTTCGCCGCGACCAATGATCCGCCCGATATCGGGCCCATCGAGGCGGCCTACGCGGCCATGGCCCTAGCCGCGGGCCTGGCGATAGCGCCCTATCGCCTGCTGCCGTCGAAGACGGGCCCCGGCTACTTCGCCACCCGCCGGTTCGATCGGCCAAGGCCGGGTCGGCGTCTGCACATGGTCTCGCTGAGCGGCGCGGTCGAGGCGCCTTGGCGCACGCCCGCAAGCTACGATCTCTTCCTGCGCGCGACGCTGGCCATCACCCGCCACGCTGACGACTTGCACGCGGCCTTCCGGCGCATGGTCTTCAATGTCCTTTCCAGCAATCGGGACGATCATACGCGCCAGCACAGCTATTTGATGGACGAAACCGGGGAGTGGCGGCTCGCCCCAGCCTATGACCTGACCTATTCGGCGGGGCCGGGCGGCGAGCACTATCTCGACGTCGAGGGCGAGGGCAAAAACCCAACCCGCGAGCAGGTCCGCAGCCTCGGACGGCGCCATGGTCTGCCCGATAGGCTGATCGACACCATCATCGATGACGTCCGCGCCGCCGTGGCGGACTGGACGCGCTTGGCCGACGAGGCCGGCGTTGGCCGGGCGTCCAAAAGCGAAATTCAGTCCGCCCACCGGTCGGTTGTCTCGGCCTTCCTGGCCTAGGTCAAAGTCGCGCCAGCCCGGCTCGCCGGCCGACGAGGTCGTGAACACCCCACGTGAACATTCACATGATGGTTTGGCCACCGGACCCATCACAAGGGCGACTGGCAGCTGTTCATCGAACGTCGCCCTCCGTTCCCAAGCCCTGCGGCCCGCTTCAGCGATCGTCACAGCGATTTCGACCTGGACGGGGTCGTCTGCGCCAACAACCGACATTGGCGCACTTACAGGAACTCGACCGTCAGATCGCTAATCGACCGGCCGAGATCGCGGCTTCGCGTGGTGGTGGCCTTGGGTCTCTTGTGTGAGCGGTTGGCCTCGGATCATCTCTGCCGCATGCAGTACCCCTCCGTTCGCTTCCTGTTGCCCGCAGCGCCCCTTCGTCGCTTCATCACCGCCTACTATTGGGTTGAAGTCCCCGCGCCCTGCGGACCGGTCGAGGACTTGCTGCATCCCGAATGGGCCAACATCCGCTTCACCCTAGCGGGGCGCTGGTCGACGTGCATCGGCGGCATCGACTACGACCCCGCCCCCGCCGCTGCCCTCTTCGGCCCGACCAGCAAGGCCGGGGTCGTGCGCGGCCAGGCCGGAACGGTGCTGGGGGTGGGCCTGTTGCCGCTGGGCTGGGCGCGTTTCATAGGCATGGCCGCCAGTGATCTCGCCGACAAGGTCTCATCCCTGGATCTTCTGCTCGGAGCGAAGGCCGGCGATACCTTGGAAGCCCTGCGCGCGACCGGTGACGATCGCGTCCAGGCCGACGTGCTGGACGCCCTGTTCAAGAGCCTGGACGACAGTGGCCCAGCGCTGGAGCCGCTTCTGTTGAAGGCGCACGAACGACTGCTAACAGTAGAGAAGGTTGAAGGGATGGCTACCGCTCTGGAGATCTCGACCCGGCACCTGACGCGTCTGTCCCTGCGGATGTTCGGTTTCACGCCCAAGCTGCTGATCCGCCGCCAGCGATTCCTGCGCACGTTGCAGACCCTGCGCGAGCAGCCCGACACGCCGCTGGGTCCGCTTATCGACGGCGGCTATTTCGACCAGTCGCACTTCGTCCGTGACTTCAAGCAGTTCATGGGCATGTCGCCGTCGCGCTACTTCGCCCTTCCGCACGCCATGCTGGGGCCGGCGGCGCGCGAGCGGCTGGCCGCTCTGGGCGCGGCCTATCAGGGACTGCACGCCAAGTTGCGCTGAAGGTTTCGCGCCACCACTCGATGTCCGATTT
>JAYRLX010000505.1:0-2379 GCA_041905125.1 Caulobacter sp.
GCTGTCGATCACGACCAGCGGCCCCGGATAGATCATGGCCGCGCCGATGGCGTTGACCAGGCGGTCGGCGCCGGCCTCCGAAGGCTTCTCGATGCGGACGTCGATGCCGAGCTTGGCGTTCTCGCCGATCACCAGCGGCTCGACGTTGAAATAGCGCCGTGACAGGTTGCGCAGATTGAAGATCGACTGCGGCACCACGCTGGAGATGATCACCGCGTCGATGGCGCGGAATCCCAGGCCCTGCATCGACAGCAGCTGCGACAGCCACACCACGTACTCGTCGGCGGTGCGGGTGCTCTCGGTCGCCGAGCGCCACTGGGCCACCCACGACTGACCGTCGTGGATCGCGAACATGGTGTTGGTGTTGCCCTGTTCGATCGCGAGCAGCATCAAGCGCCTCCGAAAAACACATCGCCGGCGGTGATCCGCCGCAACTGGCCATCGGGCAGACGGAGCCTCAGCGCGCCGTCCGCGTCCAGCCCTTCGGCGATCCCTTCGACGGTTTCCGTCCCAAGCCGCGCGACACAAGGCTCGCCAAGGCCGTGGGCGCGAGCCGTCCAGGCGTCGGCGATGGCGGGGAAGCCCAGAGTGTTCCAGACGCCGAACCAGCGATCGAACGTCTCGGCCAGCACCGCGATCGCTTCGGTCGGAGCCGGCGGCAGGGTCTCGCTGTAGGTGGCGATCGCGGTCGCGGGGCGCTCGGAGTCGATCGGCTTGCGCTTCAGGTTCACACCGATCCCCACGGCGAGCCACAGCCCGCCCAGCGGCGAGGCGCCGGACTCGATGAGGATGCCGCTGACCTTCAACCCGCCCAGAAGCGGATCATTGGGCCATTTGAGGCTGATGCGGGAAGCCGGAACGTATTTGGCCAGCATGTCCGCAACCGCCAAAGCCGCGACGAACGAGACCTGCGCGGCCTCGGCGGGCGGCTTGTCGGTGCGGAAGAGCAAAGTCGCGGCGAGGTTGCCCTCGCCGGTTTCCCAGGCCCGGCCGCGACGTCCGCGGCCGGCGGTCTGGCGAAGGCCGACCAGCCACAGGGGGCCGGCCTCGCCCGCCTCAGCCCGACGACGGGCCTCGGCGTTGGTGGAGTCGACTTCGGCGAGGACGATAACGGGCGGGACGCCCGTCACGTCACGCGTGACCAAAGGCGGCCGCGGCGGCCTTGGCGGCCGGATCTAGCCACACCAGGGCCACCAGCACGATCGGGAACGAGAAGATCGCGGCGGCGTAACCCACGGCGCGCGCCGAAGGCGACGTAATAGAACGCCGCGACGACCGAGCCAACGAGGCCGAGGACGGCGGCCCACTGCATCATCACGTCGCCCGTGCCCAGGGCGGCCTTGAACACATAGTACTTCGACCAGAAGCCCGAGAACGGCGGCAGGCCCAGCGCCGACAGCGAGAAGGCGGTCATGGCGATGGCGACGCCCGGACGTTCCTTGACCAGACCGGCCATGTCCTCGATCGTCTCCATGGGCTTGCCGTCGCGGTTCAGCGCCTGCAGGCAGGCGAAGAAGCCGGTGACGTCGACCATGTAGAGGGTCATGAACAGCAGCATCGACTGCAGGCCGACCTCGCCGCCGGCCGCGACGCCCAGCAGGGCGTAGCCGACATTGGCGATCGAGGAATAGGCCCACAGGCGCTTCAGGTTCGTCTGGGCCAGGCCCGCGAAGGCGCCGACGAAGACCGAGAGCAGGGCCGCGATCACCAGGACCTGACGCCACTTGTCGACCGAACCCGGGAAGGCGTCGCCCAGCACGCGGGCGAACATCATCATGGCGGCCAGCTTCGGCGCGGCGGCGAAGAAGCCGACGACCGGGGTCGGGGCGCCTTCGTAGACGTCCGGCGTCCACATGTGGAACGGCGCGGCCGAAACCTTGAACGCCAGGCCGCAGATCAGGAACACCAGACCGAACAGCAGGCCGACGCCGTGCGTGCCGCCGTGGGCGGCGGCCAGGGCGATCTGGCCGAAGTGGGTCGAGCCGGTGAAGCCGTAGATCAGCGAGCTGCCGTACAGCAGCAGGCCCGACGACAGCGCGCCCAGCACGAAGTACTTCAGGCCCGCTTCCGACGACTTGGCGTCGTCGCGGCGCATGGCGGCCAGGACGTACAGGGCCAGCGATTGCAGCTCGACACCGACATAGAGGCTGATCAGGTCGCCGGCCGAGGCGGTGACGCCCATGCCGACGGCGGCCAGGATCACCAGGACGGCGAACTCGAACTTCTGGTCGCCGCGCTGGGCCAGCCAGCGGTCGCCGAGCACGACGGCCACGGCGCTCGACAGATAGATGGCCACCTTGGCGTAGGTCGCCGCGGCGTCGGCCGCGTAGACGCCGCCGAAGGCGCGTCCGTGCGGGCCGAGGACCGCCGTGGCGGCCG
>JAYRLX010000054.1:0-13361 GCA_041905125.1 Caulobacter sp.
TCAGACCGCGACTGTTGAGACGGCGCATAGACCGGATAAAGGACAGTGCTCCAGAAGCCGGGGGTGGTGGCGACACGGCTGTAGTCGACGTCCTTATCCTCCTTCGTCCACCGCAGACCGACCTGGGCCTGCAGTTGCTCGCTGAGATTATAGATCCCGTTGCCGAACGCGGAGATGGCCGTGGTTTTCTGCCGGAAGGTCTGATCGAAGCTCCCCGCGACGTTGACCCCGGGAGCCGGCCCGAAGGGATAGTTGGCCACGCGCGTGGACAGATTGTCGAGCTTGCCGTCGAGATAGAGCGCACCGACCAGATAGCTGAAACGCTTGTCGACCGGCGAAGCCAGGCGAACCTCCTGGGAGAACTGCTTACTGACCTCGTCGGTCAGGCCGTAGAGATAGTCGCCCGCCTGGAAGTCGAGATCGTCGCTGGCCACGTTTTTCAAACGGGAATAGCCACTGGTCGCGGTCAGTTCGTACTCGCCCAGCCGATAGCGCAAAGTTCCCGAGACTCGGTCGCTAGTGAGCTGGCCGTGCTGCTCGCCGCCGAGCGCGGGCGAGGTCACGGCGTTACGCAAGTCCAGGTTCGTTTCGATCGTGCCGGGCGCGCCGGCGAGCGCTTGCAGCAGTTCCGGTACGCCGTTGGTCTGAATGAATTCGGCCGCGGAGCCGTAGTTCTTGTTCTTGTCGTGCTGCCCCACGATGGTCAGCTCGACATCCTCGTTGGGCTTCCACACGCCCACGCCTCGCACGGCCTCGTCTTTCAGGCGGACGGCGTTGCGACCATTGACCAGGTTATCGACCGGCCCATCCTTGTCGACATATTGACCTGACAGCCGGAAGGCCAAGGTATCGGAAACCGGCAGGTCCACGCCGCCAGCGACATTGGTCGTACCGACCTCGAACTCACGGCTGACCCGCAGATCACCGCCCAGACGCGCGCCGGGCTTGCGCGTGATGATATTGACAGCGCCCAGGCTGGTATTCTTGCCCAGCAGAGCCGCCTGGGTTCCGCGCACGACCTCGATCCGTTCGACATCGAACATCGAGGCGGCGAACTCGCGATTGCGAGGCGCATAGACGCCGTCGACGAACAGACTGACGGAGCTGTCGAACGAAGCGTTGCCCGGCATTGACCCCAGGCCGCGGACGGTCAGCCCGAACTCGTTGGCGCTGGGCGACGCGGTCATGTTCAGCCCCGGCGCCACCGAGGGCAGCTGGGTCAAGGTAGCCGCCCCGGTTGAAGCCAACTTTTCGGCGCTGACCACGCCGACTGTCGCGGGGACCTCCTGCAGGGTCTCGGTCCGCTTACGGGCCGTGACAATCACCGTCTCGATCTGCACGGCGTCGTTGCCGCTGGTCTGGGCGTACGCCCATCCCGGCAGGACGACCGCAGCCGTGGACAACAGTACGCGCAGCATCGCTCTCGAAGGTTTTGCAACCATCGTCAGTTTCCTCCCTGTTTTTTTTGAAAGCCTATCGACGCAAAGAGCGGTGGGCAATTAAAAATGACTGTTTCGTCAGTTTATAATCGCCAAAATTTCCTTTTCCGTCTGATGTTGCATCTACGCATCGCAACATTCTGACGCACTAGTCCAATTTGCACCTGAACGCCGAGCGCGCGCCTTCAGCCACCGAAGCACCTAGCGCGCCTGGTGATTTCAAACCCCGGTCACCCCCGATTCCAGAGGGGTGGAAAATCATCACGCGCCCGGTCGCTCTCCATGGAACGCCCGGCCTCGCCCCCTAAATCGGCCGCGGCCAACCGATCTGTCGCGACATCTCCGGCTCCAACTGCAGGTAGTCGGAGCACAATCGCTCGACGATCACCTGGACCTCTTCGACCGCGTCGATCGCGCCAACGCCATGGCCGGCGCCCCAGATGGTCTTCCAGGCCTTTCCCCCGCTATGGAGATCGGAGAAGTCGATCTTGGCCTTGCCTTCGAGCATTTGAGCATCGAACCCCGCCCGATCGAGGCTTTCGCGCATCCAGTTGGCCGGAACGCCCGAAACCGCGGCCGTCGTGACGACGTCGCTCATTCCGGCGCGCACCAGCATGTCCCTATTGTCGTCGCAGACCTCCGACTCGGGCGAGGCGATGAAGCGCGTGCCCATGTAGGCGAAGTCGGCGCCAAGGGTCAGGGCTGCGCGCAAGGCCCGCGCGCCCCCGATGCCGCCGGCGACACAGAGCGGTCCGCTCCAGAACTGGCGCACCTCGTCCACAAAGGCGAAGGGGCTGTATCGGCCCGTATGCCCGCCAGCGCCGCTGCAAACCAGGATCAGGCCATCGGCGCCGGCGTCGACGGCTTTGCGGGCCTGCTCGGGAGATATGACATCGGCGAACACCAAGCCGCCGTAGGCGTGCACGCGTTCCAGCGGCCGCGCCGGGCTGCCCAGGGCGGTGATGACGATCTTGGGCCGATACTCGCAGATCAGATCGAGTTCGGCCTCGTAGCGGTCATAGGTCTTGTGGACGATCATGTTGATCGCCCACAGGCCTTCGCGCCCGACGGCCTCAAGCTCCCGGCTAATCCTTGGCAACCAGGCCGCCAGATCCTCGATCGAGCGCGCATTGGGCGCGGGCATGGCTCCGATCAGACCGGCCTTGCCCGCGGCGATCACTAGGTCGGGGCCTGAGATCAGGAACATCGGCGCGACAATTATGGGCAGGCGCATGGTCGCCTGCAGCTCGGCGGCGACCGCACCGCCGCAGGCCGCAAGCGCGCCCGTTGCAACCGGATGCTGGCTCATGGCTTGGCCTCGGGCTTGGGCGGACGCTGAAAGCGATGCCCCCAGGCGGAATTGGCCGAGTGGGTGAGCACGTGCCAGGTCTCGTCGTCGACCTCCAGCCCGCCCCAGCCGTATTCGATGTCGAAGCCCGACGGCGTCATCGGATAAAACGAGAACATGTGGTCGTTGGAGTGCCGCCCCAGCGTCATCGACAGATGAACGCCAGCGTCGAGGCAGCGGTACATCGCGCGCCCGACATCATCCAGGTCGAGCACCTCGACCATCAGGTGGGCAAGTTTCTTGCGCAGTGGGACGGGCGCCAGAGCCAGCGAATGATGGCGACCGTTGCAGCGCATGAACGTCAGGTCCAAGGGGCGACCGGGCGCCACCTCGGTGTGGATATGATCGGAAATGCGAAAGCCGAGCAGGTCGACGTAAAAGCGCATCATCGCCGCCTTGTCGGCGCAACTGAGGACGATGTGTCCAAGCCCCTGGCGACCGGTCTTGAACCGCACGCCCCGCGGGCTGACGGCCGGCGCCTCCGTACGCTGGAGCGGCCCATAATAGGCCTCCAGCACAGTTCCCTCCGGGTCGGAGAAGCGGATCGCCTCGGCCACACGACGATCCGCGCAAACAGCCGCGTCCAAGATCTCGACCGCGACACGCGCCTGCGTCAGGCGGATGCGCAGACTTGCCAGCGCCTCGGCGTCTCGCACCTCCCAGCCGGCGATGGCCAGATCGTCCTTGGGACCGTGCGCGAGACGGATCCGCGTGGCGTAGTCATCCATCCGCAGGTCGACATCGCCATTGGCGCGCCCATCAGCCGACAAGCCCAAGAGACCTGAGGCGAAGCCGACCCAGGCGTCGATGTCCGAAACTTCCAGAATGACATAGCCCAGGGCTTCGATTTCACTACGCGACGACATGCATCACCCTTCCTGCAGATGGCGACGGGTGAGCGCCACGAAGTCGTCGAACCGCTCGGCCTGAACCCAGTGGCCGCACTGGGAGAACATGTGCAGATCAGCTCGCGGCGCGGCCTTGGCGATCTTCAGACCCATCTCCGTGGGAATGACCCGATCCTCCCGGCCGTGGAGCACCAAGATCGGATTTTGGATCGTGGCGACCACGGATTCGGGCATGCCCGACAGCGGGGTCTCGCCATCATCGTTCGGTTTGGCCAGGAGCTTGCGCAGGCCTTCCTGGGCACCGGGGATCAGGCTGGTCTGATAGCGTTCCTCCACCAGGGCGTCGGTGATGAAGGCCGGATCGTGGGGAAACAGCGACATGACCGTGCGCATGTTGTCCGCCGAGGGCGTGTAGTCCCATCCCGCCCGAAGACCCGGCGTCATCATGAATTTGTCGCAAGGGGTGCCCATCAGCACGAGCTTGTCGAACCGCTCGCCAAAGCGCGCGGCCGCGGCCAAGGCCAGCGAACCGCCGAAGCTGTTGCCCACCAGGTTCGCCTTCTCGATCCCCAGGGCGTCCATGAAGCCCAGCAGGTGCTTGACCCAGTTCTTGATGTCGTAAACGGCGTCGAGCTTGCGTTCGGTGTAGCCAAAACCCGCCATGTCCGGGGCCAGGACCCGAAACTCGCCGGCCAGCGCCGGGATCACCCGCCGCCAATTGGTCCAGGCCGACACGCCCGGGCCCGAACCGTGCAACAGGATCACCGGCGCGCCTTGACCGGCCTCGTGATAGTTGGTCTCAGTCTCGAACGCCTGCACGGTCTTGCCGCGCCCGGCGATGGTATTCTCACTCACGGTCGGTTCTCTCATGGTTGACAGTGGCCCAGGACGCGCCCGGACGTCGGTTGCGGGAAATGGCGGCGCTGCGGCGGCCACGAAGGTCGGCGGCCGAGGACGAAAGCCGGTCACGGCGGCCAAGGACGCCAAGGTCAGCGAAACCGTGCGGCTCGACGCGCCGCACTGGATCCAGGCGGGACTGGAAATGCTGTCGGAAGTCGGCGTCGAGGGGTTGAGGGTCGACGGCCTGGCCAAGCGACTGGGGGTGACCAAGGGCGCGTTCTATCATCACTTCAAGGACCGCGACGCGCTGCTGGAGGCGCTGCTGACCGACTGGCGCCGCCGCGCCACGCTCGATGTCATCGCGCGCCTGGAGCGCGGCGCCAGTGATCCGGCCGAGCGTCTGCGTCGCCTCCTGCGCCTGCCGCTGGAAGGCCGAAGCTCGGCTTGGGGGGCCAATGTCGAGCTGGTCGTTCGACTGTGGGGCCGATCGGATCCACGCGCCCAGGCGGCGCTCGAGGAGGTTGACCAGGTTCGGCTGCGCTATCTGACAGGCCTGCTGCAACAACTGGGCGTCGAACCGCTGGAAGCCTCGCGGCGCGCGGTGTTGGCCTATTGCTACATGCGCGTCTCGGCGTCGCTGATCGACCGCGACGATCGCCAGACCATCGACGCCTGCGAGGCGATCCTGACAGGACGCTGAGGCGATCACGCCGCGCTCGCGGTAGAGACTAGATCCTTGAGCGACCGTGAGGCGTCCGCCAGTTCGCCGGCGGCAAGACGCATCCCCGCCACCACCAAGGCGCGCCCCTGGACGTAGTCCTTGGCGGCGTTGACACTGTCGATGGCCGTCACCCGTCCATCGCGCAAATAGATCACAGAGAAGCTGCGAGTGGCCGGATCGCCGCGAACGACAAAGTCGTCGGTCCGCAGCGACAGACCGATCGTCTGAAGGCGCAGATCGTACTGGTTGGACCAGAACCATGGCGCAGCATCATAGGCGGCGGCTTGCCCCTGGATGGCCTTGGCCGCGACCAGCGCCTGGTCGCGGGCGTTCTGCACCGACTCGAGCCGCATGATCGCACCGTCGGCGAAGCGATTGGCGTAAGCGGCGCAGTCGCCCACCGCATAGACGTGCGGCAAGCTGGTGCGGCAGGCTTCGTCGACAACCACCCCATCCTGCCCCGTCGCGCCGGCCGCCAGCAGCGGCGCGACCTGGGGCGCCACGCCGATGCCCACGATCACCAGGTCGGCGTCCAGGAACTGTCCATCGTCCAGGACAAGGCTGGTGACCCCGCGCTCATCACCGAGAACCTGCGACACGCTCCGGCCAAGATGGAACTCGACCCCGTGGGCGCGGTGCTCGGCTTCGACGAACCGACTAATGGGCTCGGCCGCCACGCGCGTCAGAACCCGATCGCGGCCTTCGACCAGCTTGACATGCTTGCCCTGTTTGACGAGCGCGGCGGCCGCCTCCAGGCCGATGAAGCCGCCGCCGACAACCACCACGTCCCGCACCGATGGCAACCGCGCAAGCAGCGCGTCGACGTCGTCGCGGCCGCGCAGCGTCAGCACGCCCGGCCGATCCGCGCCCATGCAGGTCAAGGGCCTGGGCGCCGCGCCGGCGGCCCAGACGAGATCGCCATAGGCGGCGCATCGGCCATCGGACAACGTCACCGAGCGCCCAAGCGGGTCGACCGCAACGACGCGCGCGCCCAGGACCAGGGCGATGTCGTGCTCGCCCCAGAAGGTATCGGGTTTGATCAGTAGCCGCTCGAAGCTCTTGTCGCCGGCAAGATAGTCCTTCGACAGGGGCGGCCGCTCATAAGGGGGATGGGCCTCGGCGCCGATCAGGGCGATGGAGCCTGCAAAGCCGCTCTGTCGCAGCGCGATGGCGACCTGGGCGCCGGCATGGCCCGCGCCCACCACGACCACGTCGTATCGAGCCTGCAGCGCGCCGCCAGCCTGCGACCGCAACGGGTCCCCCGTTTCCTGCCGCGTCATCATCACCCCCAAAGGCGCCAAGCTCTTCGGCCAAGCAAGATGGCGGTTCTACATACCGCGCAGAATGTAGTCAAACCAGCAAGCGGCCCCCGAACCTCGCCCCAGCTGCACCCTCCCGACGCGGACGCCTTTTCCATCAAAAAATTCAACGCTTAAAGCTGAGCGCTACTAGGGATTTTGTTGACTTTCGCCCCTCCCCGCCAGCGGCGTTCGGCGCAACGGGACTGGACAAGGCGCAAAGCTAGACATACCACATGGTAGGTTTTACGAGTGAGCCAATCGATGCGAGCCTCCGACTTCGTCGACGCCGAGTTCGGCGCGATCGACAGACGAATCTTCTGGGATCAGGCGATCTATGATAGCGAACTGGAGCGGATCTTCGCGCGCAGCTGGCTCTTCGTGGCGCATGAAAGTCAGGTGCCGACGCCAGGGTCGTTCGTGACGACCCACATGGGAGAAGACAGCGTCATCGTCGCTCGCGCCGACGACGGACGGATCAACGTCTTCCTCAATTCGTGCCCGCACCGGGGTAATCGCGTGTGCTTCGCCGATAGTGGACAAAGCCGCAGCTTCACCTGCAACTACCACGGCTGGGCCTTCGGCCTGGGCGGCGAACTCAAGAAAATGCCCAAGATGGGCCTCTACAAGTCCACGCCCGGCTTTCGCATGGAAGATTGGGGCCTGAAGGCTGCTCGGGTCGAATCCTACCTTGGCCTCGTCTTCGCCAACTTCGATCCCGATGCGCCTTCGCTGGCCGACTTCCTGGGCGATTTCCGCTGGTATCTCGACGCGGTGCTGGACGCCGAGGAAGGCGGCACGGAGTTCCTGCCTGGCGGCGCCACCCGGTCGGTTCTCAATTGCAATTGGAAGTTTCCGGCCGACAATTTCGTGGGCGATATCTACCACGCCCTATGGACCCACCTAGGCGGCGCCGAGCCGACCCTGGGCCGACATGGCGGCGTCATCGTCGAAAACCAGGACAGCTATCAGGTCAGCGTCAACGGCCACGGCTGGGAGTTCAACCACAGCTTCCTGGGCAACGCCGCGACCATGGGCGACCGCGAGCTGCTACGCTACATGCGGTCGCGCGAAGCGGCGATCACCGCGCGCCTGGGCGAATTCCGCGCCAAGATGTGGGGCGCGGTCTCCTCGGCCGCGATCTTCCCGAACTTCGCGTTCCTGCCCGGCTACTTCACCTTCCGCACCTTCCAACCCAAGGGTCCTCTGCGCACCGAGCTGCACGCCTGGACGCTGGTCCCCAAGACCATGCCCGACGAGATGAAGGACCGTTTCCGGCGCGGCTCGATGCGCACCTTCTCTCCCTCCGGAATCCTCGAGATGGACGACGGGGAGAACTGGGAGCACTCCACCCAGGCCAACGCCGGCTTCGTAACCCGAAACCAGAAGCTCTGCTACGCGATGGCGCCGAGCCAGGATGTAGAGCTTCCCGACTTGCCCGGCGACTTGACCTCGGGCCAGCTTTCCGACGCCAACCAGCGCGCCTTCTACCGCCGCTGGGCCGAATTCATGGACGCGGAAAGCTGGGCGGACCTGTCGCTGGCTCCCTCGCGCCTCGCCGCCGAGGCCGCCGAATGAGCGCGCTGGCCAAACCCGACTACGGCGCCTACCCCACCCTGACCCAGGACGAAGCCCACGCCGCTGCGCTCCAGCTGCTGGCGATGCGAGGCGATGGGATTTGGGTCGACGACGGGCTCCAGAGGCGGATCGAGCGCTTCTACAATTACGAAGCGCGACTTCTGGACGAGGAGCGCTACGCCGAGTGGTACGACCTGCTCGCCGACGATCTCTTCTACTGGCTGCCGCTGCAGGAAAATCGGTATCGACGTGACAAGCGTCCACTGCTCGATCCCAAGGCCATGGCCTATTTCGACGAGCGCAAGGCCGACATCGCCATTCGCCTGGGCCGGCTCAACTCCAATCTGGTCTGGACCGAGGATCCGCCAACCCGCCACCTCTATATCGTGTCCAACGTCGAGGCTTTCGAGACGGCGACGAGCGGCGAATACGAGGTGCACTCAACCTTCATCCAGTATCGCAACCGCAGCGAACACGACGAGGCCACGCTGATGGGACGCCGGCGCGATCTGCTGCGCGCCACGGCGAGCGGCTTTGAAGTGGCGCGCCGGCTGATCCTGCTGCCGCAATCTGTCCTGCTGACCAAAAACCTGTCGGCGTTCTTCTGATGGGACGGCTGCAAGATTATCGAACCGTCGTCACCGGCGCCGGCTCCGGGATCGGCAGAGCAGTCGTGCGCCGTTATCTTGCCGAAGGCGCCAAGGTTGTCGCTGTCGTACGTAATCCCGCCGACGTCGCCGCGCTCGAGGCCGAGGGCGCCCTGACCGTCGTTGGCGATGTTTCAAAGGCTCAAACGTCGGTCGACGCCGTCGCGCTGGCGCAGGAACAGTGGGGCGGCCTGGACGCCTACGTCGCCAATGCTGGCCTATGGGACTTCTACAAGCGGGTCGACAAGCAATCCCTGGAAGACCTCGAACGGGGTTTCGACGAGATCTTCGGCGTAAACGTGCTGTCGGCCCTGTTGGCCGCCCGCGCCGCGCTGGACCCCCTGCGCGCCTCGTCGGGCTCGTTGATCGTCACCGGCTCCAACGCCTGCTTCCTGGCGGGCGGCGGCGGCGCGCTCTATACCGCCTCCAAGTTCGCGCTACGGGGCCTGGTCCTGCAGCTGGCCAAGGAACTGGCGCCGGACATCCGCGTCAACGGCGTGGCGCCTGGCGCGACCGACACCAGCCTGTCAGGACCCAAGGCCATGGCCCTGGACGATATCGCCATGAACACCGACCGCGATCGCATGGCGGCCATGGGCGCGTACATGCCGCTGGGCCGGGTTTCGCGTCCGGAGGATCACGCCAGCCTCTACGTCCTTCTCGCCTCCCGGGAGGAAAGCCCCTACGTCACCGGGGCGATGTACCTCTCGGACGGCGGCCTGACCATTTCCGCCTAACAGGTCTGTCGCATGCCCATTCTCAACGTCATCACCCGTTCAGGCGAGCGCCGCCAGTTGGAGGCCTCGCCAGGATACTCGGTGATGGAAACGCTCCGCGCAGCCGATGTCGGCGACATCCTGGCCCTGTGCGGCGGCATGTGCGCCTGCGCCACCTGCCATGTCTACGTCGCCCCAGGCTTTGAGGCGGCCCTGCCGCCGATGAGCGAGGACGAGAACGACCTTCTCGACAGCTCCGACCATCGGCGCGCCGCCTCGCGCTTGGCCTGCCAGCTCAAGCTTACCCCCCAGCTCGACGGCCTGACCGTCGAGGTCGCCCCCGAAGACTGATCAAAGGGCCGCCCCGATGACCAACCTGCTTGATGACGCCGCGCGACGCCTACGCCAGGCCTATTCTGGCCCGCCGATCGCGCCCCTGCGCGAGACCCTCGCGCCGACCGACATCGACGCGGCCTACGCGATCCAGGCGCTCAACACGCGCCACTGGCAGGATTCCGGCCGCCGGGTGATCGGTCGCAAGATCGGCCTGACCGCCGAAGCCGTGCAAAGGCAGCTTGGCGTCGACCGTCCGGACTTCGGCGTCCTGTTCGCCGACATGGAGCTCGGGAACGGCGGGGTGCTGCCCTGGCCGACGATGTTGCAGCCCAAGGCCGAAGCGGAGGTGGCGTTGCGTCTGTCGAAGGATCTGGTCGACGCAGGGATCACCGCCGAGGATATCGCCGAGGCGATCGAATGGGCGTGCGCGGCGATCGAGATCGTCGACAGCCGGATCGCCGACTGGAAGATCACCTTCGCCGACACCGTGGCCGACAACGGCTCGTCGGCCGCCTTTGTGCTCGGACCGGTCAGGAAGCCGTTGGAAGGGCTCGATCTCTACACCTGCGGCATGGCGCTGGAGATCGACGGCAAGCCAGCTTCGGTCGGCGCGGGCGCCGCCTGTCTGGGCCATCCGCTCAACGCCGCCGCCTGGCTGGCCAACACCCTGGTCGAGCGCGGCGACCCGTTGCGCGCCGGGGACATCGTTCTCACCGGTGCCTTGGGCCCGATGGTGGCCTTGACTCCCGGCATGCACGTGCGCGCGCTCGTCGGCGGACTGGGCGAGGTCGAATTCACGACGGGGTCGGCGGCATGAGCAAGACGAAGGTTGCGATCATCGGATCGGGCAACATCGGCACGGACCTGATGATCAAGGTCATGCGCCTGTCCAAGACCCTGGAGATGGGGGCGTTCGTGGGCATCGATCCGGAGTCGGACGGTCTCAAGCGGGCCGAGCGCCTGGGCGTGCCGATCACCGCCGGCGGCATCGACGGCCTGGTGGCCCTGCCGAATTTCCCCGAGATCGACATCGTGTTCGACGCCACCAGCGCCAGCGCCCACAAGCATCATGACGCGGTGCTGCGCGCCCACGGCAAGCAGGTCATCGACCTGACCCCGGCGGCGATCGGCCCCTACACGGTTCCGCCGATCAACGGCGCGGCCAACCTCGACGCGCCCAACGTCAACATGGTCACCTGCGGCGGCCAGGCCACCATCCCGATGGTCGCCGCCGTCGGCCGCGTGGCCAAGGTCCACTACGGCGAGATCGTCGCCTCGATCGCCAGCAAGTCGGCCGGCCCCGGCACCCGGGCCAATATCGACGAGTTCACCGAGACCACCTCGCGGGCCATCGAGACCGTGGGCGGCGCCACGCGCGGCAAGGCGATCATCGTGCTGAACCCGGCCGAGCCGCCGCTGATCATGCGCGACACGGTCTACTGCCTCTGCGACGACGCCGACACCGCCGCCATCGAGGCTTCGGTCGAGGCCATGGTCGCCGAGGTGCAGGCCTATGTGCCCGGCTATCGCCTCAAGCAGAAGGTGCAGTTCGAGCGCCTGGGCGACAACGACCCGCTGTTCATCCCCGAGATGGACCAGGCCTTCTCGGGCCTGAAGGTCACCGTCTTCCTCGAGGTCGAGGGCGCGGCCCACTACCTGCCGGCCTATGCCGGCAACCTGGACATCATGACCTCGGCCGCGCTGAAGACCGCCGAGGCCATCGTCGAACATCGCGCTCGGAAGGCCGCCTGAGATGACCGACAACAAGCTCTACATCCAGGACGTCACCCTGCGCGACGGCATGCACGCCATCCGCCACAAGTATGACCTCGACCAGGTGCGGGCCATCGCCAAGGCCCTGGACGAAGCCAAGGTCGACGCCATCGAGATCGCTCACGGCGACGGCCTGTCGGGCTCCTCGTTCAACTACGGCTTCGGCGCCTGCACCGACTGGGCCTGGATCGAGGCCGTCGGCGAGGTCCTCTCCCATGCCAAGCTGACGACCCTGCTGCTGCCGGGCATCGGCACCATCCACGATCTCAAGCACGCTTATGACCTGGGCGTGCGCTCGGTGCGGGTGGCCACCCACTGCACCGAGGCCGATGTCTCCAAGCAGCACATCGAATACGCCCGGGGCCTGGGGATGGACGTCTCAGGCTTCCTGATGATGAGCCACATGAGCCCGCCGCAGGCCCTGGCCCAGCAGGCGCTGCTGATGGAGAGCTATGGCGCGCACTGCGTCTATGTCACCGACAGCGGCGGGGCCATGACCATGGACGACGTCGCCGCCCGCCTTCAGGCCTATGACGCCGTCCTCAAGCCTGAGACCGAGCGGGGCATCCACGCCCACCACAACCTCAGCCTCGGCGTGGCCAACTCGATCGCCGCCGTCCAGAACGGCGCGGTCCGGGTGGACGCCTCGCTGGCGGGCATGGGCGCGGGCGCGGGCAACGCCCCGCTGGAAGTGTTCATCGCCGCCGCCGACGTCTACGGCTGGCGCCACGGGACCGACCTCTTCAAGCTGATGGACGCGGCCGAGGACCTGGTGCGGCCGCTGCAGGATCGTCCCGTGCGCGTCGACCGCGAGACCCTCAGCCTGGGCTATGCCGGCGTCTATTCCTCCTTCCTGCGCCACGCCGAGAAGGCCGCCGCCGAGCACGGCCTGGACGTGCGCACCATCCTCCTGGAACTGGGCCAGCGCCGCATGGTCGGCGGACAGGAAGACATGATCGTCGATGTCGCTCTCGACCTGGTTCGTCAACGCGCCGCCTGAGCCCCACTGGTCTCGCCCGAGGAAGGCCCTTCGATGAAGCCGCCGGTGGCCCGCTCTGCGCGCAAGCCAAAGGGACAGGGGCATGAGCGCCGCGAGGAGATCCTCGCCGCGGCGCTGGCGCTCTTTAGTCAGCAAGGCCTGCAGAGTGTCTCGACCCGCCAGATCGCCCAGGCGGCGGGTATCTCACAGCCGGCGCTCTACGCCTATTTCGCGACCAAGGACGATATCGCCGCCGAACTCTGCACGCGGGCATTCGCGGTCCTGACCGACCGCATGCACGCCGTGCGGCTCACCCAGCCGCAGACCGCCGAGGGCTTCGAGGAAACCCTGAAGACCTACGTCGATTTCGCGATCGCCAATCCCGACGCCTATCGCGTGGCGTTCATGCTGGAAAACACCGACAACGCCTTGCGCCATGAGGCCAAGACCCAGTCGGCGAGCGCCGGACAGGAGGCGTTCGAGGCCTTCCTCTCGATCGTCAGCGATTTTCATGCCCTCGGCCTGTCAGCGAGCGGCGATCTCATGCTGACGGCCCAGACCCTGTGGGCGGGGCTCCACGGCTTGGTGGCGCTGCTGATCGCGCGCCCGGCGTTTTCGTGGGTCGAGCGCGATCTCTTGATCGCCGCGCATGTGCGGATGCTTCGCCGCGGCGCCCTTCGCTAATCAGACGCCAGGCCCGCGCCCTAAATTCGGGTTACCGGGCCACTGATGGCCGCGCCCGAAAAGGCAGAAAGGATCGCGAGGCACAGTCCTCCGACCCAAGCGGTGAAGAGAGTCATCCTGTCGTTTCCTCGGGCCGTTTGGCTCTTTTCGGCTG
>JAYRLX010000055.1:0-13355 GCA_041905125.1 Caulobacter sp.
GGTCTCCCGGGGCGGGCGTCTTCGTCTTCGGTTCAGTTCAAGCTCAGACCAGCGAGCCGTGGCACTGCTTGAACTTCTTGCCCGAGCCGCAGGGACAGGGGGCGTTGCGGTTGGTGCGTTCCCAGTCTTCCGGCAGGGCCGAGACCGGCAGGGCCTGGCGTTGGTCGGGCGAGAGACCGTCGGGAATCGCGCCGGCCACGGCCGCGTTCTCGCCGGTCAGCGGGTCCAGGTGGACCTCCTGCAGGCCTTCCAGCGACTGGTGCGGCATTTCCGGCTCGGCATAGGCGATCTCGACCGTCATCAGCCAGCGGGTGGTGTTGGTGCGGAGATCCCCCAGCAGCTTCTCGAACAGCGAGAAGGCCTCGGTCTTGTACTCGTTCAGCGGATCGCGCTGGCCGTAGCCGCGCAGGCCGATGACGTTGCGCAGGTGGTCCAGGTGCATCAGGTGCTCGCGCCACTGCAGATCGATCATCTGCAGCAGGAAGTTCTTTTCGACCTGGCGCATCTGCTCGGGCGTGATGATCACCTCGCGCTGGGCGGCGTACTCGTCGGCCGCCTTGGTGATACGGTCCTTGATCTCCTCGTCGGCGATGCCTTCCTCGGCGGCCCAGTCGGCGATCGGCAGGTCCAGGCCCAGGATCGACTTCACACGCTCGGTCAGGCCCTCGATGTCCCACTGCTCGGCATAGGCCTTGGGCGGCAGGTGACGGGCGACCAGGTCGTCGATCGTGTCGTGGCGCATCTCGACGATGATCTCGGAGAGATCGGTCGACTCCATGAACTCCTGGCGCTGCTCGAACACGGCCTTGCGCTGGTCGTTGACGACGTCGTCGTACTTCAGGAGGTTCTTGCGGATTTCGTAGTTGCGCTGCTCGACGCGCTTCTGGGCCGTGGCGATGGCGTTGTTCAGCCACTTGTGGGTGATGGCCTCGCCTTCCTGGACGCCGAAGGTGCGCATGATCGCGTCCAGACGGTCGCCGGCGAAGATGCGCAGCAGGTCGTCCTCGCACGACAGGAAGAACTTCGAGCGACCCGGGTCGCCCTGACGGCCCGTCCGGCCGCGCAGCTGGTTGTCGATGCGGCGGCTTTCGTGGCGCTCGGTGCCCAGCACGAACAGGCCGCCGGCGTCCAGGGCCTGCTTCTTGCGGTCGGCGATCTCGGCCTCGAGACGCGCGCGCTCCTCGAGCTCGTCCTCGTGGGTGATCTCGAGGCCCATGCCGCGCTGCTGCTGGCGCCAGTTGGCGATGCGCATGTCGATGCTGCCGCCCAGCTGGATGTCGGTGCCGCGGCCGGCCATGTTGGTGGCGATGGTCACCGCGCCCGGCACGCCGGCGTCGGCGACAATCACGGCTTCCTGCTCGTGGAAGCGGGCGTTCAGCACCTGGTGCGGAATGCCCTTCACCTTCTTGCCGTCCTTCTCGAAGCTGAAGTTCGACAGCAGGCGCGACAGCTCTTCCGACTTCTCGATCGAGACGGTGCCGACCAGGATCGGCTGGCCGCGCACGTGGCAGTCGGCGATCTGCTTCAGGATGGCTTCGTTCTTCTCGCGCTCGGTGCGGTAGACCTCGTCGTCGTCGTCGATGCGCTGGATCGGGCGGTTGGTCGGGATTTCCGACACGCCCATCTTGTAGATGTCGTCGAATTCCTGCGCCTCGGTCGAGGCCGTGCCGGTCATGCCGGACAGCTTCTTGTACAGGCGGAAGTAGTTCTGGATGGTGACCGAGGCCAGGGTCTGGTTCTCGGGCTGGATGTCGGCGCCTTCCTTGGCCTCGATGGCCTGGTGCAGGCCTTCCGACAGGCGGCGGCCGGTCATCATGCGGCCGGTGAACTCGTCGATCAGGACAACCTCGCCGCCCTTGACGATGTAGTCCTTGTCGCGCGTGTACAGCACGTTGGCGCGCAGGGCCTGGTTGACGTGGTGCACCACCGAGACGTTGGCCGCGTCGTAGAGACCCGCCGAATCCTCCGCCAGGTGGCCGCCTGCCATCAGGATCTCTTCGATCTTTTCCTGGCCGTCCTCGGTCAGGATGACCTGCTTCTGCTTTTCGTCGTGGTCGTAGGTGGTCTTGTCCTTGATCAGCTCCTTCACGAGCAGATCGATGGTCTTGTAGAACTCGCTGCGGTCCTCGGTCGGGCCCGAGATGATCAGCGGCGTGCGGGCCTCGTCGATCAGGATCGAGTCCACTTCGTCGACGATCGCGAAGTTGTGGCCGCGCTGGACCATCTCCGAGACGTCGTAGACCAGGTTGTCGCGCAGATAGTCGAAGCCGAACTCGTTGTTCGTGCCGTAGGTGATGTCGCTGCGATAGGCGCGTTGGCGCTCGCCTTGCGACAGGCCGTTGACGATCACGCCGTAGGAGAGGCCCAGGAAGTTATAGACCTGACCCATCCAGTCGGCGTCGCGGCGGGCCAGGTAGTCGTTGACCGTGATGACGTGGACGCCCTTGCCTTCCAGGGCGTTCAGATAGGTCGGCAGGGTGGCGACCAGCGTCTTGCCTTCACCGGTGCGCATTTCCGAGATGCCCGAGAAGTGCAGCACCATGCCGCCGACCATCTGGACGTCGAAGTGGCGCATGCCCAGCACGCGCTTGGAGGCCTCGCGCACGGTAGCGAAGGCTTCGTTCAGGATGTCGTCGAGAGTCTCGCCCTTTTCGAGGCGCGCCTTGAACTCCGCGGTCTTGCCCTTCAGGGCGTCGTCGGACAGCGCGGCGTATTCGGCTTCATAGGCGTTGATCTTCGCCACCCGCGCCGCCAAGGCCTTGACCTTGCGTTCGTTCGAAGAGCCGAAGAGCTTTTTGGCGAAACCAAGCATGCAGAGGAAATCCGGAGCGATTATTATTGAAGCCGGCGCAAAGGCTTTGGCGGCCTCGACTACGGTGTTTTTCGGGGCGTGTTGACCGACGGAAAAACCGCTCGACTTGCACGCGCGCGAGACTTAAGCACCGGTCAAGGGCCTGTCAACGCGACGGGGTTTTTCCTGTTCCCCTTGGGTTTTACGTAACACGGGCAGCGCGCATGGCGAACACGCAAGGCCGGGCATCGGGTGGGCACGGCGGTTTCGTCTCCCGCGGCGGCGTCGGTCTGGCGGTCGCTTTGGCCCTTCTGGTCGCCGCCTGCGGCCAGAACAAGGTCGCTGAAAGGCCGCCCGAGCCGGGCGACACGGCCGTCGCCCGCGTCAACGGCCAGGTGATCTGGGCCAGCGACGTCAAGCGCGAGGCCGTCGCCCAGGGCCTGATCAGCGAGGGCGAGCCGCTGGACATTTCCAGCGAGGTTTTCCGCCAGCGCCTCGACGAGGTCATCGACCAGAAGCTGCTGGCCGCCGAGGCCATGAAGCGCAGGATCGACAAGGATCCGGTGGCCCAGCGCCGTCTGGCCGCCGCCCGCGAGCGAATCCTCGGCGACATGCTCGTCGAGGGCGTGGTCGAAAAGGCCGTCACCGAGGACGCCATCCGCAAGCTCTACGCCGAGCAGCAGAAGCTTTCGAAGCGCTCGGAGGAAATCCGCGCCCGCCAGATCATCGTCGGCAGCCAGGCCGAGGCCGAGAGCGTCAAGAAGCTGCTGGCCACCGGCGCCTCGTTCGACGCGCTCGCCATGGAGCGCTCGACAGACCAGGCCACCCGCTTCAACGGCGGCGATCTTGGCTATTTCACCCTGGACGTGATGCCCGAGCCCTATGGCGTGGCGTTGAAGGACGCCCAGAAGGGCGCTCTGGTCGGCCCGTTCGCGGCCGAGGGCGGCTGGGTGCTGGTCAAGGTCGAGGACAAGCGCGTCGAGGAGCCGATCACGCTCGAGGCGGCCCGGCCCCAGATCGTGCGTTTCCTGACCTATGACCAGGTGCGCGACATCCTCGAGAAGCTGCGCGGCTCGGCCAAGGTCGAGATGCTGATCGGCAAGCCCCAGGACGCCCCGTTGAACGGGCCCCAGGAGCCGGCCTCGGCTCCCGCCGACATTCCAGGCGGCCCGCCGGCCTCGGCGCCGCCTCCCGCTCAACCCGCCAAGAAGTAAGACGCGGTTCCGATGACCAAGACCCCCAAAGCCTCCGGCAAGAAGACCGCCGCGAAGGCCCCCGAGCCCGCGTCCACGCCCGTCGAACGGGGCGTGATCGACGCGATCGTCGATCCGCTGACCTCGGCGCTGAAGCGCGCCGGCCTGCGCCGCGCCCAGAAGTCGGCCGGCGAGACCTCCGTCGCGCCCGCGGCTCCCGCCTCGCCTAAGCCCGCTTCGGGCGGCGCGGGCAAGCCGGGGCTGGCCATTTCGCCGCTGGCCGTGCCGTTCCCGACCATTCCGCCGATCGCCGGCGTCGAGATCGCCACTGGCCGCGCCGGCTTCTACAAGCACGAGCGCGAGGACCTGCTGCTGATGCGCTTCGCCGAGGGCACCTCGGCGGCCGGCGTCTTCACGCGGCACGGCGTCGGCTCGGCCCCGGTGGACTGGTGCAAGCGCCAGCTGGCCGCCTCGGGCGGCGCCGACGTGCGCGCCCTGGTGGTCAACGCCGGCTGCGCCAACAGCTTCACCGGCAAGCCGGGCGCCGACGCCGTGCGCCGCGTGGCGACCGCCGTGGGCAAGCGCCTGGACTGCCGCCAGCGCGACGTGATGATGGCCTCGACCGGCGTCATCGGCGTCATCCTGGACGACAGCAAGATCACCGCTCGCCTGCCCGAGGTCGAGGCGCGCCTGACCGCCGACGCCTGGGCCCAGGCTGGCCGGGCGATCATGACCACCGACACCTTCCCGAAGGGCGCCTACGCGACCGCGATGATCGACGGCGTCGAGGTCAAGATCGCGGGGATCGCCAAGGGCTCGGGCATGATCGCGCCCGACATGGCCACCATGCTGGCCTTCGTCGCCACCGACGCGGCCATCGCGCCCGCCGCCCTGCAGACGCTGGTCTCTCTTTATACCCGCACGACCTTCAACTGCGTGACGGTGGACGGCGACCGCTCGACCAACGACACCCTGCTGCTGTTCGCCACCGGCCAGTCGGGCGCGCCGAAGATCAGCCGTCCGGGCGACAAGCGCCTGGCCGATTTTCGCGAGAAGCTGGAGCACGTGCTGCTGGACCTGGCCCTGCAGCTGGTCCGCGACGGGGAAGGGGCGACCAAGTTCGTCAAGATCACCGTCAACGGCGCCGAAAGCCCCGCCTCGGCCCGCAAGATCGCCCGCACCATCGCCGAGAGCCCGCTGGTCAAGACCGCCTTCGCCGGCGAGGACGCCAACTGGGGCCGCATCGTCATGGCCGTCGGCCGCGCCGACGAGCCGGTCGCCCGCGAGCGGATCAGCGTCAAGTTCGGCGAGCTCTACGCGGCCCGCGACGGCCTGATCTCGCCCGAGTACGACGAGGCCAAGATGAGCGCCTACGTCAAGAACCAGGAGTTCGAGGTCAGCGTCGACGTCGGCGTTGGCAAGGGCTCGGCCACGGTCTGGACCTGCGACCTGACCAAGCAGTACGTGGCGATCAACGGGGATTACCGGAGCTAGGTAGAGCGGCCCCAAGGCGGGCTGACTCTAGGTTGCTGTTCGGTTGTGCGTATGGTTGTGTTCCCAGGATCTCGACTCGTCTTGGGTTGAGTCCTGGGGAACGCCGACTTGCTGCCATACGCCACGATCACAGGCGCGAAGAAACTCAGCGCGCAACTCATGTCGCGCGCCACGAACCTTACGCTAACGGCTTATACCGGCTCGTCGGGATACGATCAGGCAGCGCAGGACTGGGGATGGGGCTCTGTTCCATCCGCTGTCTACAAGATCACGCTCGCGGCCGGCGCGATCTACAATGTCCGTTCGGCGACCTACAATGATCCAAACGAACTGACGATCTACGATCAGTTCGGAAACGCGCTAGTCATTAATGAAGAGGGCGACGATCCTCTGCTTTCTGACTCCAATTCGGTGGTCTACAAATCTGATCAGATATCTAGCTTCATGGCTCCATACTCTGGGACCTATTACATAGATGCTGGATATGCACAGAGTGTTTCTTATAACCTCTACCAGATCGACGTCGGGGCGAAGCTCGACAATCTGAAGCTGTTCCATGAGCCAACGGTCAAGTCGCCGCCGGCGACGATCGAGTGGGTGGAAGACAAGATCTTCACGTACACGCTTCCCGCAGGTTCATTTGCGGACGTTGATCCCAACACCACCCTTACCTACTACGCGGTGATGAAGGACGGCAGCGCTTTGCCGTCGTGGATGAATTTCGACAGCGCCAAAGGCGTGTTCTCAGGGATCGCGCCCGCAGGAGCGCCCGACGGCGAAATCCTGGTCTACGCCAAGGACAACTTGGGCTTGGTCTCTTCTCCGGCCAGCATCAAGATCGCCACGCCTGCATCTTCGCCGGTCGCGGACATCTCCGCGACCTTGACCACGGCTTATGAAAACATCTTCCGAAAGACGCCGACCGCACAAACCACCGGCCTGACCTACTTGATCGATCTTGTGACCAGCAAGAACGCCACGATCTCTCAGGCGATCTGGGTAATGGCCGCGGCCGCCAACGAGACGACATCGGTTGCGACCCTGTCCTACCAGTTTTTCACGGGGAAGATCCCGGGACAGGCTGGCATGGATTATCTGCTGTCGCCGAACGGCCCCAACCCGAACAACCTGAACGGCCCGTACTATCAAAGCTTCAACCTTGAAAACCGCTACATCAATTTCGCGGTCAATCTGGGCCGGGACGGCGAGGGCAAGGCCGCCTTCACGGCCGCCTATGGTTCGCTGAGTCTCTTTGAAGCCACGCGGGAGGCGTACAAGACCATCTTTGGCGGCACCCCCACCGACGCCAAAATCCATGCCCTGATCGATAGTCGCGTCGACTATTTCGCCGGCTACGGCGGCGATGGTCCCAATGGGATCGGGACGAAGGCGGCGATGGCTGGCTGGCTGCTGGCCGAGGCCGTCAAGGCCGACGTCGGCATGTACGCCAAGTCGAACGACGTCTTCCTGTATGATCTGGCCGACGGCGCGACCTTCGCCGTGAACTTGGTCGGCGTCTATGGCGTGCCGGCCTACAACTACGCGGGCTGATGACGACGACTCGGTATGCTAAGACGCCCCAGCCCTGCTCCCAGGGCGGAGAACGCCGATGACCGACCTGACCCCCGACCAGGAAGCCGCCCAGCTGGCCAAGCTGACCGAGGTCTGCCGCGCGGCGGGCTATGTGGTCGAGGCGATCGACCGGGGGCTGGAGGTCTCGGGCGAGGACGAGGAGGACGGCGCGTTCTACCTGCTGCCTGACCACGGCTGGGTGCAGGCGCGCTGCCTGGTGCTGGATCCCGAGGACCTGAACCAGGCCCGCGACCTGACCGCCTTGTTCGAGACCATCGCCCGCGTCCAGTTCCGACTGATCGGCTGCCGCTTCGCCTATGACGTCGAGACGGGCCTGTGGCTGGTCGAGGACCTCTATCCGGGCTTCGACCTCTCCGGCGTCCCGGCGGTGCTGGAGCAACTGACCTATGTCTGGGACGCCCTGGAGCCGCTGTTCGCCTCGGCCCTGCTGGGCGAGATCCCCGGCGAGGACGCTCTGGACGCCGCGTTCGATCTGGAAGCGGCCACCCTGCCGAACTAAGCTTGGCTGGAAACATCGTCGGGAACGGAACCGCTGGGTTCCAGCGCCGTTCCTGATCGGTGTTCAGCTGGGTGGAGGGCGTGCGATGTCCGTGAAGCGATCGGTTCTGTTCGGGGCGATGGTCCTGGCTTTGGCGGCCTCGCCGGCGATGGCGGGCCAGGCCAAGCCCGATCAATCGAAGTCGGAAGCCAAGTCCGACTCCAAGACGCCGCAGCAGGCCGAGCCCGGCCGCTGGGACGAAACCCGCAAGAAGGCGCTCGACATCGGCTCGCAGCCGGCCCGCGATGTCGGCATGTCCAAGCGCGACGTCCCGCCGATCCTGCAGAAGGCCTATGACGACCCCTACAGCCTGGCCGGCCTCAAGACCTGCAAGGCCCTGGCCGCCGAGGTGACCAACCTGAACGGCGTGCTGGGCCCCGACTACGTGGTCGGCAACGAATACAAGGAGAACCGCGCCGGCAAGCTGGCCGAGGCGGGCGGCAAGACGATCATCAACAGCATCATCCCGTTCCGCGGTCTGGTGCGCGAAGTGACTGGCGCCGCGCCCGCCGACCGGCAGATGAACGCGGCGATCGACGCGGGCCTCGCCCGCCGCGGCTTCCTGCGCGGCGTGCACCTGAAGCAGGGCTGCAAGACCAAGTTCTAGAGCGGCGGTTGCCGCGCGTCCTGTCGCGCCCTAGGGTTGCGTCAGGAACAATTGCGCGACGGCCTCCCGATGCTCGCTGCCTCCCTGACGGCTCTCATGGCCCTGGCCGCGGCCGAGCCTGCCGCTGATAGTCCGCCCTTCGACGCCACGGCGGCCGGGCGCGTCGCCTTCGCGGAAGTCTGCCTCAAGGCTGTCGCCGAAGGGCGCCCCGTCGCGGACTTGGCGCAGGCCGTGGGGATGGAGCCGGTGACGCCGACCACGGTCGGCGCGACGCCTAATGACAAGGCCTGGAAGGTGGGGGTGATCCAGCCCGCCCATGTCGTGGCCTGGACCGACGGCGGCTGCACCGCCAGCGTCGATCGGGGCGACCCGGCGGCGCTTAGCGCGATGGTTCGTGGCATCATCCTCGCCCGGCCGGAGGGTTTCCGCGCCGGGGTGTCGGGCCTCTATGACGGCGAGCGGGTGGAGCGCAGCATCTACTGCGCCGAGCGCAACGGCCGCTGGACGGTCGCCAGTATCACGGTTCCAGGCCCCAAGGCCGACGGCCGGACCCGCGCCCTGTCGTCCAGCGCCTATTCCCGACCGACGCCGTCGAACCTGTGCCGTCCGGGCTGAGCCCTCACCGCAGATCCACCGACACCTTTTCCAGAACCGCGTTGTCGTCGAGGCGCCAGACCTTGACCACGTGACGGCCGGCCGAGACCTCCGGGAAGCGGGCCTCGACCGTGTGGACGTGGTTCTTCACCGCCTCGACCCACCGCGCTTGCTCCGGACGACTGGCCGCGCCGGGCGTGGGGATCAGGTCGGACTTCACCACCTGCATCGGGCCATCGTCGATCGAGATCCCGATCTTGATGCCGTCGCCGCCGGTGGCGTCGAGGGTCGGGGCGAGGGCCAAGCGCACCGTGGCGGCGCCCGAGCGCGGGACCTGCACGCCATACTCCAGCCGCACGCCGTCGGCGGCGGTGGTCGACGGGCGGCCCTGCGGCAGCGCCAGCACCGCGTCGCCATGGCCCAGGTGCGGAACGACCGTCCAGGAGAGGCCCTTGCCGCTCACCGCGCGGTCGAACTTGGCGGCCTCGATCGTGACGAGGTTCGGATCAGCGCCGGCCGAGCGCGCGAAGACGACCTTGGCCGCCAGCTTGTCGGGCGGGGTGTCGGCCGAGACGCGCACCACGCTGGGCATGGTCTGCTGGGTCGGGTCGTTCCAGATCACATAGCTCATGTGGACCTGGTTCATCATGCCGTCCCACTTGCCGCCGTTCAGGCCGTGGTACTGAGCGGTCAGCTCGGCGTCGCGCTTGAAGGCCGCCTCAACCTTGTCGGCGAAGACATTGGCGCGGGCGTCGTTGCGGGCCGACAGGCGGCGGTTCCAGGCGGTCGCGTAGTACATCTCGTAGAGGTTGGCGAAGGCCGTCACCGGGTACTCGACCAGCTGGTAGTAGGCGTCGAGCTGGTCCGGGCGCAGCTTGGTCTTGATCGCCGCGACCTTGGCGTCCAGCGCGCGCCAGCGGTCGACGATGTCGCCGAACTCGCCGCCGTTCAGCGGACCCGCGCCGTTGTCTGGGCCCAGCGGGAAGCTGTCCTGGTCGATCAGCTCCGGCTTCCGCCGAGAGGCGAGGGTTTCATATTCCGAAAGCGCCTCGCCGATCTCCGCGCCCAGGGCCGGACCGAAGGTCTCGGACGCCCAGTCGCGCGGGAAGGCCGCCAGGGCCTTGGGCGTCATCGCCTCGGGGTTCCAGGCCATGCGCAGGAAGAAGCTTAAGGGGTACTCCAGCGGCTTGATGTCGCCGACATTGACGATCCACAGGTTCCGCGCCTCGCGCTGGTAGGCGAGATCCATCTGCTGCCAGACTTTGGAGACCTGGTTGGTGTTGATCCACTTGTAGTTCCGCGGACCGCCGACATAGTCGAAGTGGTAGTAGACGCCGTAGCCGCCGGCCCGCGGCAGCTTGTCCTTGCCGGCCACCGGCAGGCGGCGAATCTGGCCCCAGTTGTCGTCGGCGAACAGCAGGGTCACGTCGTCGGGCACCCGCATGCCGTGGTCGTAATAGTCCTGGACCTCCTTGTAGAGCGCCCAGATCTGCGGGGTCTGGTCGGCGGGCTTGCCAGTGACGTCGGCGATGATCTGGCGCTGGTCGGCGACCACTTTTTCCAGCAGCTGGGTCGCCGCGCCCTCGGCCATCGGCTCGTCGCCGTCGCCGCGCATGCCGACGGTCACGACGCTCTCGTAGGGCGTGCCGTCGCCCTTGGACATCATCCGCTCGATGCCGCCGCGCCAGAAGGTGCGCAGGTTCTCGGCGTTGGTCGAATAGTCCCAGCGGCCGCCCCTTTCTCCCTTGGATGGCACGCCCTGGTCCTTGTTGCGGTGCCACTCGTCCTGGGCGCGGGTCATCGGCTCGTGGTGCGAGCTGCCCATGACCACGCCCATCTCATCGGCGATCACCTTGCTTTGCGGATCGTCGTCGTTGAACGCCTTGGGCGCCCACATGGCGGGCCACAGATAGTTGCCCTTCAGGCGCAGCATCAGCTCGAAGACGTGGGCGTAGGCCTTGGAATTGACGCCGCCGAACTTGGCCTTGGTCCAGCCGCTGAAGGCGGGGTTCTCGTCGTTGATGAAGAAACCGCGATACTTGACGCGCGGATGGTCGGCGCGGGCCCCGGGGGTCAGGAAGAGGTCGCTCTTGCGCGCGACCGGGACGTCGGCCCACCAGACCCAGGGCGACACGCCGATCCGCTCGGAAAGGTCATAGGCGCCGAACACCGCCCCGCGACGGTCGGAGCCGACGATCACCAGGGCGCGCGGGATGTTCGGCGTGGGGCGCTCGACCACCACCTGGCGGAAGCCTTCCCACTGGCCCTTCAGGTCCTCGATCTTCAGCTTGCCGGTCTTGACGAGGCCGTCGATCACCGGGCTCTGGCCCAGCACGCCCACGATCACGACGGGGCCCTTGGCCTTGGAGAGGTCGTCCAGCTTCAACGCCTCGCCGCCGCCGACGCGGGCGAGGTCGCCCCGCAGGCTCTCGGCGGCGTGGCGCACGGCCGGGTTGGCCTTGGCGTCGACATAGACGGCGGCCGGGCGCCCCTTCTGGATCAGGGCCAAGCTCGTCGCCTTGCCCGTGGCGCAGACACTGACCGGGGTGTCGCAGGCGAAGGCCGAGGCGGCGGTCAGGGAGAGGGCGAGGCCGAACGCGCCTCGCGTGATGAACGGATGAACCTGCACGCGTCTTCCCTGATCGTCGTTATGTTATCTGACCAATAAAGCGCGATGGTCAGACCAGCAAGCCCGCCGCCGCCGGACCCTTGCCGTCCGCCGCGCAATCGCGTTCAACTCCCCGCCGTGAGGGTTGTCTGGGGGCGAGTTTGACCGAAGCTTTGATCGTGCGGGGGCTGAGCAAGACGTTCGCCAAGCCCGCGGTGTCGGACCTGGACCTGACGGTCCACGCGGGCGAGCTCTATGCGCTGCTTGGGCCCAACGGCGCGGGCAAGACCACCACCTTGCGGATGGTTGCCGGCCTGACCCAGCCGGACAAGGGCGAGGTCTCGATCTTCGGCGTCGACGCCCGCAAGGAGCCGGCCGCCGCCAAGGCCCTGATGGCCTGGGCGCCCGACGAGGCGATGATCTACGACAAGCTAACGCCGCTGGAATATCTGGAGTTCGTCGCCGGGCTCTGGAACATCGATCCGACGACGGCCAAGGCGCGGGCCGAGACGCTGCTGGCCACCCTGGGCCTGACCGACGAGGCGCGGCGGCGGTGCGAGGGCTTCTCGCGTGGCATGAAGCAGAAGGTCGCCCTGGCCGGGGCACTGATCCACGAGCCCAAGCTGCTGATTCTGGACGAGCCGCTGACCGGCCTCGACGCCGCCGCCGCGCGCCTGGTCAAGGACATGCTGCAGGCTCGCGTCGACGCCGGCGGCACGGTGATCCTGACCACTCACATCCTCGAGGTCGCCGAGCGCATGGCCGACCGCATCGGCATCATCGCCGGCGGCCGGCTGCTGGCCGAGGGCACGCTGGACGAGCTGCGCGGCAAGGCCGGCGAGCGCGTGGGCGGCGGCACGCTGGAGGACATCTTCCTGCAGCTGACGGCCGAGGCCGCCTGATGGCGCTGTTCAAGCCGGCCAGCACGCCCTGGCTGCTCGCCCACGAACTGCGCCTGGGTTGGCGCAGCGCCATGGCCAACCGCAAGCGCGGCGCCGTGGGCAGCATCATCGCCTTCTCGGTGCTGGGGGCGATGACCCTGATCGGCGGGGTGTTCCTGGGCCTGGGCATGAGGGGGCACGAGATCCCCATCGGACCCCTGTCGATGGCCATCGCCGGCCTCGCCACGGCGGTCATCCTGACCCTGATGCTGTCGACGACCCTGGCCGGCGCCGCCGACGCGCTCTATGTGCGCGGCGACCTGGACCTGCTGTTCTCCTCGCCGCTGTCGCCGCGCAAGGTGCTGTTCGTCCGGGCGCTGGGCCTGGCGGTTTCGGCCCTGCTCTGGTTCCTGCTCCCGGCGGTCCTGCTGCTGACCCCGTCGATCATCCTGGGCCATCCAGCCTGGGCGTCGGTGTTCGTGGTGCTGATCGCCGCCGCCCTGGCCGCCGCGGGCGCGGGCCTGCTGCTGGCCATGGCGCTGTTCGCCCTGATCGGCCCGCGCCGCACCCGCACCGTCGCCCAGGTGATGGCCGCCCTGATCGGCGCGGCCTTCTTCCTGGCCAGCCAGTACCGCAACCTGATGGGCGAGAAGGCCAGCAAGAGCCTGTTCGCCGAGATCGCCATGGCCGCCAAGGAAGGCCGCATCACGCTGCCGCCGCTGGCCGACCTGCCGCTGCGGGCGGCGCTGGGCCAGCCCCTGCCGCTGCTGAGCGTCGTCGCGGTCGGAACCGGGATCTTCCTGCTGGCCGCCTGGACCCTGGGCCGCCGCTTCGCCGACGCCGCCGCCGCCACCCAAGGGGCCGAGACCCGCAAGAGCGCCAAGGGCCCTGGCCGCGCCTTCGCCGCCGGCGCCTTCCGCGCGACGCTGCGCAAGGAGTTGCGGCTGATGGGGCGCGACGCGGCCCTGCTGTCGCAAGTGCTGCTGCGCGTGCTCTACATGCTGCCGCTGGCCCTGGTCCTGGCCCGCAACGCCGCCGAGCAGCCCGCCTGGATGC
>JAYRLX010000506.1:0-2374 GCA_041905125.1 Caulobacter sp.
GGCTTCGCCCAGGAACAGGCCCGCCGAATTGGCGAAGCTCCTGCGGGCGTTCGGCAGCAGGGCGACCGCTTCGGCGAAGCGCTCCAGCTGCTTGGCGTTCATCGGGTGGTCCGGAACGTCGGCGCAGGCCAGGTGGCTGATCACCAGTTCCACATCCAGGCGCTTGAGGCGGTCCATGGCCCCCAGCAGCACCTTCAATTCCTCGGGGCGCAGGCCCAGGCGGTTCATGCCGGTGTCCAGGTGCAGGGCGGCCTTGAGGCGGCCCGAGCGGGCCTGGGCGTTCCAGGCCTCGATCTGCGGCAGGCTGTTGAGCACCGGCGTCAGCCGGGCGCCTTCCAGGGCGTCGCCGGCGCCCGGCGTCGCGCCGTCCAGGACGTAGATCGAAGCCTCGCGGTCGCCCAGTGCGGCGCGCAGCGCCACGCCCTCGGCCACCCGCGCGACATAGAAGGAGCGGGCTCCCTCGGCCCAAAGGCGATCGGCGACCTGCGCCGCGCCAAGTCCATAGGCGTCGGCTTTCACCGCCGGCGCGACCTCCGCATTCCCCGCGCGAGCCTTCAGGGCCGTGTAGTTGGCGGCGAGGGCGTCGAGGTCGATGGTGAGGCGGGCGTCGTGGAGGTCGGTCACGGGCCAGGGCGTAGCCGACGCGGGCCAGCGGTTCAATGGTCTAGCCGTGATGGGCGGCCATGAACTTGGCCACGAGGTTCTCAGCGCCCGAGGCGATGATCTGCACGCCGATGCACAGCAGCAGGAACGCGACCAGTCGCGACAGCACGCGGGCGCCGGCTGGGCCCAGCATGCGCATCACGCGCTCGGATGCGCTGTAGAGCAGCCAGACCATGATCGCGACCAGGGCGGCGGCAAGGCTCGCGCCGATAAAGAACGGCGCCACGGCGTCGCCCTCGGTCGGCCGCTGGGAGGAGAGGGCGATGGCGACCGAGATCGACCCGGGCCCCGTGGTGAACGGCATGGTCAGCGGAAAGAACGCCACGTCCTCGTGGCTTTGGGCCGGCTCGGTCTGGCTGGTCTTGCGCTCTTCCTGCTCCTGCGGATCCATCAGCAGGCCCCAGGCGCGGATCGCCACGACCAGGCCGCCGGCCACCCGCAGCGCGCCCAGGCTGACGCCGAAGAAGTTCAGGATGTAGCCGCCCAGCAGCAGCGAGCCCAGCAGCACCAGGAAGGCGTAGAAGCCGATCTGCCGCGCCAGCTTCAGCCGTTCCTCACGCGCGCGGCCCGACATCGCCTGGTGGAAGATCAGCGAAGCCCCGACCGGGTTGACGATCGAGAACAACGCCGGGAACGCCAGAAGGAAGGCGCCGACCAGGCTGGAGGTGGGCAGGGGGCTGAAGTCCATGCGACTCGTTTGGGTAGAGGGCGAGGCGGGGACGGTGGCTTAATCGCCCTTTGTTGTCATCCCGGGCGAAGCGCAGCGCAGACCCGGGACCTTCGAAGGCTACTCGTCCGACGGAATGTTCCGCGCCTGGGCGAAGTAGTGGTCCTTGGCCAGGTTGCCGAAGCGGGTGGTGTCGCTGTTGAACGACAGGCGCACGGTGCCGATCGGGCCGTGACGCTGCTTGGCGATGATCACCTCGGCCAGGCCGTGCAGGCGGTCCATCTCTTCCTGCCAGGTCAGGTGCTCGGGCGTGCCCTCGCGGGGCTCGGCGCGGCCCACATAGTAGGCTTCGCGGTACACGAACCAGACCATGTCGGCGTCCTGCTCGATCGAGCCCGATTCCCGAAGGTCGGAGAGCTGAGGCCGCTTGTCGTCGCGGGCTTCCACCTGACGCGACAGCTGCGACAGCGCGATGACCGGGCAGGCCAGCTCCTTGGCGAGCGCCTTCAGGCCCATGGTGATCTGCGAGACTTCCTGCACCCGGTTGGCGTTAGCGCCGAGGTCCGAGCCGGTGACCAGCTGGAGGTAGTCGACCACGATCAGGTCCAGGCCCACCTGGCGCTTCAGGCGACGGGCGCGGGCGGTCAGCTTGGCGATCGAGATGCCGCCGGTGGCGTCGATGTAGAGCGGCGCTTCCTGAAGCTCCATGGCCGCGTCGCGGACGCGCCCGAACTCAGAGGCGTCGATCTCGCCCTTGCGGAGGCGGTCGCCCGACACGCCCGAGGCGTCGGCCAGCATACGCAGCGCCAGCTGCTCGGCGCTCATTTCCAGCGAGTAGAAGGCCACGACGCCGCCCTGGACGGTCTTCTTGGTGCCGTCGGGCTGGATCTCGTAGGCGTATTTCTTGGCGATGTTGAAGGCGATGTTGGTCGCCAGCGCCGTCTTACCCATCGAGGGACGGCCGGCCAGGACCACGAGGTCGGAGGGGTGCAGGCCGCCGATCTTCTGGTCGAGGTCGATCAGGTCGGTGGCGATGCCCGACAT
>JAYRLX010000507.1:0-1118 GCA_041905125.1 Caulobacter sp.
GCCCCGGATCGCTCCGGGGCCTTTTCCGTATCGTGTCTGATCCGACGCTTACGAAGCGTAGAATTCGACGACGAGGTTCGGTTCCATCTTCACCGGATACGGAACTTCCGACAGTTCCGGAGCGCGGACGAAGGTGGCGGTCATCGACTTGGCTTCGACCGAGACGTACTCGCAGAAGTCACGTTCGTTCGAGGCCAGCGACTCCAGCACCAGGGCCATGTTGCGCGACTTTTCACGGACGGTGATCACGTCGCCGGCCTTGCAGCGGTACGACGGGATGTTGACGCGCTTGCCGTTGACCAGGACGTGGCCGTGGTTGACGAACTGGCGAGCCGCGAACGGGGTCGGGACGAACTTGGCGCGGTAGACGATGGCGTCCAGGCGCGATTCCAGCAGGCCGATCAGGTTCTCCGAGGTGTTGCCCTTGCGACGGGCGGCTTCCTCGTAGGTGCGGGCGAACTGCTTTTCGGTCAGGTTGCCGTAGTAGCCCTTCAGCTTTTGCTTGGCGCGCAGCTGCAGACCGAAGTCCGAAACCTTGCTCTTGCGGCGCTGGCCATGTTGGCCGGGACCGTACGAGCGTTGGTTGACCGGGGACTTCGGACGGCCCCACAGGTTTTCACCCATGCGGCGGTCGATTTTGTACTTGGCGCTATGGCGCTTCGACATAGTCTTTCTTTCTAACGATCCGGGCCGGCTCCCCTCGAGAGAGGTGCGATTGCAACGGCGGCTTCGGGTCAATCCGTCATAAGGTCATCGCGCCGCGCGGCGAGCCGGCGGCGTGAAGGCGCGGTTTATGAGCGAAGGCGGGCGGGGAGTCAATGTTTCGGCGGCGGCGCGCCCTGCAACCGTTCACGCAAGGCCCGTGATCGCTGCTTCCGCCGACTTTCGCCCCGGCGCCAGAACATCCAGAGCGTCAGATAGCCGGCCAAAGCGATGAATGGGAATAGCAGCATCGCCGGCTCGAACGCCGCGTGCCGGTGAAATCGGACCGGAAACGGCAGACCCAAGGCGTCCGCTAGCACCACCGCCCAACTGACCAGGAAAACCAGCCCCGCCGAGCGCCATGGCGTCAGCGGATCGACGACATCATCGCGGCGGTCGAGGCGCTCTTGGACCAT
>JAYRLX010000507.1:1128-2359 GCA_041905125.1 Caulobacter sp.
TCAGGGCCGCACCAGCGGATTGCGCACGCGGATCTGGCCGCCGCGCTCCACGCCGAACGTCTCCAGCGGATAGCGCAGTTCGACGCCCTCGGCGATCAGGGCGCGGCACATGTCGGGCCGCTTGCGGGTGAAGGTGAAGGCGGTCAGGCCGTCGCGGCGCTGGCTTTCCACGGCGAAGTCGTCCGACCGCGTGCAGCCGTTTGACGAGACCCTGATCACCAGGTCGTCGCGCTCCACCCGGACGGCCTGCAGCGGCTCGAGCCCCGCCGACGCGCCCCGGGTCACCGAGACGTCGTGATGGCCCTCGTCAGCGTCGATGATCACGCAGGCCGAGGTGCTCAGGCCAAGAGCGACCACGGCGGCGAGCGATGCGAGTTTCATGGATTTCCCCTCCAGTCAGCTTGACCGTGAGAGGAGCGCCAGCCGCCTGAACCCAGGATGAATTACGAAAGAGTCACGAGCCGAGCGGCGTGGAACGCCAAGTGGTCGGCGATGAAGGTCGTGATGAAGAAGTAGCTGTGGTCGTAGCCGTCCTGGCGCCGGACCGTGACCTTGCGGCCCGTCTTAGCGGCGGCGGCTTCGATCAGCTCGGGCTTCAGCTGGCTTTCCAGGAAATTGTCGGCGAGACCCTGGTCGATCAGGATGTCGTCGAAGCTTCCGCCCTTCCCGTCCTCGATCAGGGCGCAGGCGTCGTAGGGACGCCAGGCGGCGCGGTCGGCGCCGAGATAGGCCGTCAGCGCCTTGTCGCCCCACGGGCAGTTCAGCGGCGAGACGATCGGCGCGAAGGCGCTGACCGACTTGAAGAGCTCCGGATGCTTCAGCGCGATGGTCAGAGCGCCGTGGCCGCCCATCGAGTGACCGAAGATCCCCTTGCGCGCGCCGTCCAGCGGGAACGCGCCCTCGACCGCCACGAGCAGATCGCCGGTGACGTAGGAATGCATCTTGAAGTGCGGGGCCCACGGGGCCTGGGTGGCGTCGACATAGAAGCCCGCCCCCTGTCCCAGGTCATAGGCCGGGTCATCGGCCACGCCCTCGCCACGCGGCGAGGTGTCGGGCGCGACGATGGCGATCCCGTGTTTCGCGGCGTGCTCGTAGACGCCGGACTTCACCGTGAAATTGTCCTCGGTACAGGTCAGCCCCGACAGCCAGACGAGATAGGGAAAAGGTCCCGGCCCGTCCGGCGTCCACACCGTGAACTTCATCGGCGTGCCGGTGCGGGGGCTGTCGTGTC
>JAYRLX010000056.1:0-8287 GCA_041905125.1 Caulobacter sp.
CCCAAGAACTGAAGGCGCAAGAGGTCCGTCTTCAGGGGCAGGTCAAGGCCAAGGAAATCAGCCAGGCCGACGCCGATGCAGCGCTCTCGCACTATCGCAGCGCCACGGCCGCCAAGGAGCAGGCCCGGGCGCTGGACGCCGCCAATCAGATCGCCCAGCGGGACCTTCAGCAGCGCCAGGAGGCGTTGAGCTTCGCTCAGCGGACGGCCAGCATTCAGGCCGCCGCGGCAAAGAGCGTTGAGGAGGCCAACGCGATTGAGACGCGGGCTCTCGCCGAACGCCAAGCCTACGACCGCGACGCCCTCGAGGATAGTGTCGCGCAACGCGTCGTCTCGGGTGAAATCACCCTCACCAAGGGCAAGTTGCTGCTTACCGAACAGCGCATCGCGCAAGCCGCCGAAGCGGACGCGGCGGCGCGCGAACAGGCGCGAAGGATTGTCGAGCGCGACCTCGCCCTTCGCCAAGCCGCGCTGCGGAATATTGCGGATGTTGCGGAAAGCGAGAAGGGACTGGCGGTCTCTGCCGGCGCCCGCCGCGAGATCGAGGAGAGGATCCTCGCTGCGCGGTACAAATATGAGACGGCGAGCATCAAGGCGGCGCTCCAGACCGAGACCGACACGGCCAAGCGCGCCATGCTGCTCGGCGATCTGGACGCGCTTGGCGTCGTCTACCGGAACAACATCAAGGCCCTGCAGCGCGTCGATGTCGCCTATTCGGATGTCGAAGACGCCTTGACCAGTGCCGCGCGAGCGATTGACCAGCAAGACTGGGCAGGCGCTGCCAGGAGCCTTATTGACGCGTTCGACACGCTTAAGAAGGCGCTCGAAAGCTCCAGCCTGAACCTGAAAATCGGCGCCGTCGCCGGCGTGGCGTCGGCAGCTGGATCCGTGGTCGGCGGAACCGGTGGCTCGGTCCTCGGCGGCATTGGTGCGGGTGCTGCTGCCGGCGCTAAGCTGGGCTCGATCGTGCCTGGCATCGGCACGGCGATCGGCGCGGGCGTCGGCGCTATCATCGGTGGGCTGGGCGGCCTGTTCGGCGGTTCATCCGCCAAGAAGAAGGCCCGCCAGCAAGCTGCGGCCGAGGCTGCTGCGGCAGAGGCCCAGCGCGTCGCCAACGTCGCCGCCGAGGCCGATAACCTCCGCCTGGCGCTGCTGGAAGCCGAAGGCAAGACTGTTGAGCTGACCGAGGCCAAGCACCAAGCGTATATCGCCAGCTTGGCGGCCGAAAATAAGGCGCTGGGCGAACAGGTCTGGGCCGCGCAGCAGAAGGCGGAGGCCGACGCGAAGGCGGCCGACGCGCTGAAGGCCGCCACGGCGGCACAAGAGGAAGTCCAGAGCAAGATCGACGCGCTCACGCTGTCGTCCTCGGAACTGGAACTTCAGCGGCGCGAGAAAGAGCGCGCGGCTTGGCTCGCCGCGAACCCCGCTCTCGGCGACCTGATCGACAAGCTCTACGGCCTGCAGGACTCGGCGGCGGCGTCCGAGAAGGCCACGGCCGCGATGCAGGCCGCCCAAGAGGCCGCTACCTCGGCGATGGAGCGTCAGGCCGAGGCGATGAAGACGCTGGGCGACAGCTTCCAGAACGCCCTGAAGAACGCCGAGGAGCTGAGCAAGAGCCTTCAGTCGTTCGCCGATAGCCTGCTGAACGAGTTGGGCCTGAAGGGCCAACAGCAGAACTACGCCGCCACCCGCGCCACCTTCCTGGCCGGAGCTCAGAGCGGCAACTTCGATCAGGCCCAGGCCCAAGCCTTCTTGGATGCCTCTAAGGCCAACAGTACCAGCACGGCGGCCTATCAGGCGGACGTCGCGTTGGTCCGCGCCTTGGCTCTGGGGAAGGTCTCGGAGCTGAACGCCTATCCGGAGAACCTGGCACGCCTGCTCCGGGCTATCCAGGCCGATGCCCAGTCCAAGGCCAATGGTACGCCGGGCTACGCAACCGGCGGCGCCATGCAGATCAACGGCATCCCCGGCATCGACCAAAACGTCTTGTCCCTCAACGGCAATCCGATCGCCCGGGTGAGCGACGGCGAGCACCTCTACTTCAACCCTCCCGGGCGTGGAGCGAGTAACGACAACAGCTCGGCCGCCCTTCGTGCAGAGGTCGCCAGCCTCAAGCAGGAGCTTGGGCAGGCCCTTCGCCAGATCGCTGCCTCGAACGACAAGATTGAGTCCTACCTCCGCAACCCGACCGAGGCGGGCCGGGACGCCATCAACGTGAGGATCGTCTCGTAATGCGCGTCATTCCGCCGCTCACCATTGCGGACTCGATGCTGACGTCGACGACTGTGGCCGAGCCTGACACTACCAAAGGTGAGGTGGCCTGGGTTTCGGGGACTACTTACGCCGTTGGCGACAAGCGGATCCGCACCACGACGCACCGGGTCTATCAGCGGCTCACGGCCGGCGCGGGCACGACCCCGCCAGAAAGCGACACCGTCAACTGGCTTGACGTTGGACCCACCAATCGGTGGGCCATGTTCGACCTTCTGAAGAGCACCGGTTCGCAAGTCACTTCGCCCCTAACCGTTGTCCTGATGCCCGGCAAGCGCATCGACAGCCTGGGCCTAGTGGGCCTGGTGGCCGACTCCGTGGCCATCACGGTCAAGGTCTCGGGCGTTACGAAGTACGCCGTCACTGTCTCCCTGCTGAACCGCCTCACCACGGGATGGTATCGCTACTTCTTCGGAGCCTTCCGATATCGCGAGGAGGTCGCTTACTTCGATCTCCCGCCCTACACGAACGCCGAAATCACCGTGACCCTGACCCGTGCGTCTGGTGCGGTGAGCTGCGGCGGCCTTGTGATGGGCGTCGGCGTGTACATGGGCAAGACCCAGCACAGCGCCGAGCGCGAGGGGCTGAACTTCTCCAAGATCGAGCGCGACGAGTTCGGCACTGCGACGCTGATCCAACGGCGCTCGGTGCCGCGCATCGCCGTCCAGATCCGATGCAAGAAGTCGGACGTCCCGACCATCCTGGCCCTTATCGACGACCTCAACGCCATGCCGGCGCTGTGGTCGGGCCTGGACGACCAGGACAGCGGGTATTTCCCAGCGCTGCTTCTGCTCGGCGTCTACAAAAAGCTGTCCGTAAACATGGATCAGCCAGACGACGCCATCATCACCCTCGAACTTGAAGAGGTCTGACCCGTGGATCCCTACGTCTTCACGCCGCCGCCGACCCCGCCGAGCACGAACGACCCGACCAACTTCGACGTTCGAGCCGATGCTCTGGTGGCGTGGCTGGTCACGATGGTCACCGAGCATCAGGCGTTCGCCAACCAACTGGCGCCGCTCTTCGGGCAGCTGGCCCAGGCGGCCGAGCCAGGCGGCATCACCCTGACCTATACCTTCGACGGCGCTTCGGCATCGATCGCCGATCCCGGCGCCGGAAAGCTTCGCCTCAACAACCTGACCCAGGCCTCGGCGACGGCTGTCTTGGCCGACAACCTCGACAACATCGGGACGTCTGCGACGGGGCGTCTGGCGCTCCTGACCAGCACGAGCACGATCAAGGGCACGGTCTATATCCGCGCCGCCCTGGACCCGTCCCGTTGGCTGCTGGGCCTGGCGAGCGCCAACACCGCGGCGTCCGGATACTACAACATCACCATCGGCAGCGTGCTCGTCTCCAGCGCCAACCCCTTCACCCATGGCGAAGAACTCGTCGTGACGCTCATCCCGAAGGGCGATAAGGGTGACACGGGCTTGACCGGGGCGACGTCGCTGTGGACCACCGATCAGACGCTGAATCCGTCAGGCCAGAACGTGGTCACGATCGCCCTTCCGACGGGCGCGGCGACTTGCCGGTTTCGCCTAGAAAATCTCGGCCTGTCGACCAGCCAGACCGTGACACTGGCCTTCAGCACAAACGGTAGCACGTTCGGATCTCAGACCTCGTTCGACCCCTCCAACGTGAGCAACTACTCTGGCACGATCACCTTTGAGGGCCTGGGGCGCGACATTTTGGACTTCCGGGGCATGCTTGACAGCTCAGGCGTCCCGACGTCGCCGGATGCGCGCTCCATCGGGAATCTCTTTCAGGGCTACGCCAAGGTGACTGGTGGCGCGACCCACGTCCGCCTGACCGGCAATGCCGGCGCAACCATGACCGGCACGATCATCGTGGAGAAGAAGTGATGCTCGAGCTTCGCGTCGAGAGGAATGAGGATGGTTCTGCAGCGGAGCCGATCGAGCGGGACCTGACGGCCGAGGAGATTGCGGCGCTTTTCGGCGCGCTCGATCATGCCAAGGCGGAACGCCTTGCCGACTTGGCGGCAGAGCGTTGGGCGAGAACACAGACGTTCAGCTATGACGGCGTGGATGCTGTTCCGGCGGATAGCGCCCTGGTGGCGGTCGTTGGTGTCGTGGTCGGCGCCCAGGTCGTCACGCCGGTCGAACCGATCACCTGGAAGCTGAGGGACGGCGAATTCCGTTCCTGGTCGGTTGAGCAGATCACGGACTACGGAATCGCCATCCGGGCCCATATCCAAGCCTGCTTCGACAATGAACGGGCGCTCACGGCCGCTATCCAAGCCGCCGCGACGCATGAAGACCTCCAAGCGATCAACCTCGCCGTCGGCTGGCCATCCTAGCCGACAGCCCGTCCGTTCGCCGCGGACAACCTTTCACATCGGAGACCATCACCATGATCCACCTGCTTAAGCGGGCGGCGATCGCGTGCGTCTCCAGCCAATCCGCTAGTCTGGAGAACATCAATGCCCGCTAGGTCACCCGTAGTTCAGAACGAAGCTGGCGCCGGCGTAGGCGCCGAACCGGTCTGGTCGCCTCCGCCCGAGAGTATCGTAGTCACGATCGCCAACGGTCAAACGACCTCCGGCCCGGCCGAGGTGCAGGGAAAGCTTGTCGGCCTGCTTATGCCCGCGAGCTGGACGGCGGCCGATCTGACTATCGAAGCCTCGATCGACGGAGGCGCTTTCTACGGCGTCTACGACTCCGGAACCCCTCGAACCATCCCATCCGCGGAAGCGCAGGCCGGTCGCCTGATCGCCTTGCAGCTCGGCGACTGGCTGTTGGCGAACTGGGTCCACGTCAAGTCTAGCGTCGCCCAGGCCGCCGCCCGCGACATCACCCTCATCATCGCGAGGTAGCGGCAATGGCTCTGCTCTACGGAATTCGTCGGGTCCTCATCACCCCTTCTAAGGGTGGGGTCCAGGCCAATGTCCTGCGCTCTCCAATCACAGGCCTCGTCCTGACGTCCCCCATCAGCGGTCAGGTGATGACCAGTCCTGTAGGAGCTTAAACCATGGGTCCGATGAACCCGGCCGACTTCGTTGCGGCCAGCAAAGCGATCGGCGCCACTCGCGGCGCTCCGCAAAAGGTGATGGCTTCTCCCCCGACCCTGACAACGGGTTCGGTCGCGACCCTCACGCGTCCCTGGCCAACTGCGCACGGCGGCGGCGGACCTAACGACGCGCCCGATGGCGTGGTGTCGTGGGTGCGATGCAAGCCAGAGGCCCTCGCCGCCGCGTCGTCCCCAATCTTCCGCGGCGTCACGCTGAATGCGGAAGGAACTTCGTGGACGAATTCGACCGTGGGGGCCATCATCATGCACTACGGCTCAGCCGTGGAGTTTGCGTTCGGGCCGAGCGCCACCAGCTACCTCCTCAAGGTTGATGATGAGTATGTCTCGTTTACCCCTACGACCATACCCAATTCCGGCACGCCCTTCCACAAATGGACGTTCGGCAGCGCCGCCCTGCGACGCATCGAGATCATCGGCTACAACATTTCGCTGATAAATATCTGGACGGCGGACACCGACAACGTCACGCCAGCGCTGGTGCGAGGTCCGAAGTGCGTGATCCTAGGCGACAGCTTCACCAACATCGCGCCCTACGGCATCGGTCTGGCGTTCGGCGACGCCATGGGCTGGGATGACGTGCAACAGTCGGGAATTGGTGGCACGGGCCTAGTCAATCCGGGAAGCTTCATCACCCTCGGCCAGCGTGTTCAGTCCGACGTGATCCGCTTCAATCCCGATGTTGCTATCGTCATGGACCTAGCAAACGATTACGGCAAAACGCCATCTGAGGTCAGCGCGGCGGCAACCTCCCTGCTAGCCACAATGCGCGCTAGTCTCCCGAACGCCATTCTCGCTTTCGCACCGAACGCGCAGTATGGCTGGGGTGCCACGAGCATGACTGCCAACGCCTTGGCGGTCTATAAGGCAACCAAGGCCGCCGTCCAAGCTGCTGGCCCTGGGACCTTCTTCCTCGATCTGCTGGACATGCCCGCTCCAACCAATGTCGCGCGGGCCTCGGGCCTGGTCAGCTCCAGTTCCAACAGCGCGTCGGCTGGCTCGGGTATCGTGCCGATGAACTTCCAGCCTCCCATCGGCTCCACCGTTGAGCTCGACGGTGCATCGGCGACGATTGGCGAGCGCGTGGTGGTCAAGTCGATCACCCAGCGCAGCGGAACCGTCTGGGACGTCTATATCGACGGGACGCTGAAATACACGCACACGGCTGGCGTCTCCACCGCCGCCGTGGTGGGTAATTCGATCCTGATCGGTCGCGGGAACAGCAGCTCGCCTACAGGCTATGGTTCGGCGGATATCTTCCTGGACGGCACCCAACACCCGACGCCGGCCGGCCGTCAGGCCTTCGGCTACCAGATGGCGGCCCTGTTCCGCCAGCAACTCGCCACCCTGTATCCGTCCGGCACGTCGCTCTAAGACCCCAACACCCTCACTTCATAGGTGGGGCCGTTTACTCCGCCTTCTTCCCGCCCTTTGCGGCGATCCGCTGGGCCTCTTCGACCGCGTTAAGCATCTGGTCGGTGGCCTTGCGGATGAAGGCGGCGCGTCCCTTCTCGCCGACCAGGGCGTCCAGGCGGCGCAGGGTTTCCTTCTCAAAGCTGATGTGCGTGCGCGTCAGGTTGAGGGCTGGGCGGCCCATGTCGTTCTCCCCGGTCGAGATCGACACCTTAGCGCTGAGGTGTAAATAGACGGCGCCAGCTATGGGCGACGTAGATGGGGCCGAATATGGCCCGCGTCTTGCGATCTGGCCTCCGTGTCCCAACACGGAGTGCCAGACATGCACACCTTCGAAGAAGCGGCCGAGTCCTACATCCAGCACGGCGGGGAGGCGCGGTACCTGCCCAAGCTGATCGCTCGGTTCGGCGGCGAGGATGTTTCACTGATCACGCCGCTTGCCGTGCGCTCCGCGGCGATCAAGATGTTCCCAGACGCCTCGCCCGCCACGCGAAACCGACAGGTGATCACGCCGGCCCGGGCCGTGCTCTATCACGCGCACGAAATGGGCTGGCGCATGCCGGCGAGGATCCGGCTGTTCCCGGCGAGCAAGACCCGTAAGACGGTCCCAGCCGGCCGGCGCTGGCTGGAAACCTTCGTCGATCAGTGCGACGCCGATGGCCTGCCGCATCTGGCCGCCTGCGTCCTGTTCATGAACCTGACCGGCGCGCGGGTCTCCGAGGCCATCGCGCTCCTGGGCGAGCACGTCGATCTGCGCCAGCGCACGGCGCTGCTGGTCAAGACCAAGACCGATGTCAACAGCCTGCGCTACCTGCCCGATCACCTGGTCGAGCGGATCCGCGACCTGGCGCCCCGACCTGGCCAGCGGGTGTTCCGCTACACCTCGCGCTTCTCAGTCAACGAGCGGATCGCCGCGGTCTGTGAGCGGGCGGGCCTAGTCTACAAGTCGTCGCACACGGTAGGCCGGCACGCCTTCGCGACCAACGCCTTGAACGCGGGCGTGAGCGTGCGGGTCGCCATGGACGCCGGCGGCTGGAAGTCGTCGGCGATCTTTCTTGAAACCTACGCCCACAGCTTGAACGCGGGCCGCGCGGTCGCCGACCGGTTCAACCTGATCCACCAGCAAGACCAGTGCTGACGGCTTCGGTCGAGGCGCTCGGAAACAGTCCCGCATTGACAGGAGCCGGCCTATGGACCTTGACCTCGGACGCGTGCGCGCGCTTGAAACCGGCGCGCGCCAATGCCGGTAGCCGCTTGGATCGCCCTGGCGGGCCTCTTTTTCACAATCGTTCTTCAGGGCGCCGGCTTCGCATTCTTCATGGGCCGCCTATCTGAGCGCACCGCCACACTTGAGCGTGAGGCGAAGCGCGAGGCCGGCCTCTCCGAAAAGGTAGTCCGCCTGGAAGTGCAGCTCGAGCACGCCAACGAGAAGCTCGACGCCATGGAACGAACCCTCCAGGGCGTGAACCGCCAGCTCGCGAACCTCGCCACCGGCAGGGCCGGCATCTTTCAGCAAGGGGAGTGACCATGAACCGTGACTACGAAACCCTCGACGC
>JAYRLX010000056.1:8297-13240 GCA_041905125.1 Caulobacter sp.
TGATGGTGTCGGGAATGATCGTGGGCTTCTTCACCGTAGACCTGAAGGACAGCGTGACCCCGGTTCTTTCGAGCCTGGCGACTGCGATCCTCGGCCTACCGGTTGCCTATGGCGCGTTCCGGTGGGGGAACAACGTCGGCGCCAAGAACGCGGCGGAAGCCGCTGCTGAGACCAGCAAGACCGCGACCGGCGCACTTGCCCAGATCGCCGGCGCCAGCACGTCGACTGACGAGACCAAGGCCTAGACGCCAACAACCCAAGGACATCAACATGACCACGCGGCCCGTACCCGCGTGCGCCCTCGCGCTCATCAAGCGCTTCGAGGGCCTGCACGACGGCGACAAGAAGACCAAAGCCATCCTCGAGCCCGAGGCGGATCCGATCGGCATCTACACCGTAGGCTGGGGCCATGCCCTGTTCGCGAACGGTCGGCCGGTGAAGAACCGGGAAACCGCCTATCGCCTGTGGCGCCAGCAATGGCCGGCGGGGATGGGCCCGGCCGACGCCGACGAGCTTCTAAGGCAGGACGCTCAAGCGGTCTGTGACCGCGTCGTCGCCCTGTTCCCAAAGACGCCGCTCGCGGAAGGCCAGCTGGGTGCAATGGTGTCGCTGGCCTACAACATCGGCGTCGGCGAGGTCGGCGGCGCGCCGGACTTCGCCGACAGCAGCGTTCGGCGCCGGCTGATCAACGGCGACATCATGGGCGCGGCCGACGCCTTCCGGCTCTGGCGCTATGCCGGCGGCCGAGAGCTGCCGGGCCTCGTCGCCCGCCGCGAGGCCGAGCGCCGCGTCTTCCTGGGCCTCTAGGCCCGACGAAACCCGCGCCGGCCGGTAGCCGGCAATCCTGAAAAGGAGCTTCCCATGAAGCGCCAGATCATCCTGGCGGGCGTTGCGCTCGCCTGCCTATCGCTCAGCGCCTGCGCCAGCGGGCCGAGCCGGCAAACGGTCTCGATCGAGATCGACGCGGCCACCGCGGACGCGGCGGCGGTGAAGTTCGAAGTCGCGGTTTCGGTCTTCGCCGACACGCTGGCCTTCGCCGTCACGGATCCGAATACCGGACTTGATCCCGTGAAGCTCGCCGGCCAGGTCCGCGAGGCGCGCGGCTATCTCGGCCAGGGCCGCACCGCCTTCGACAATCGCTCGGGCGACGTGACCGATCTTGCGACCAGGGCGCTCGACGTGGTGTCGGCTGGCCTACCTGCATCGGCCTCGCCGAAGGTCCGCACGGCGCTCCTGGGCGCGCGGCTGGCGGTTGGGCTCTACGGCGCGACGGTCGGGGTCAAGGCGTACGCGCCGGTCCCGCCGTCCGATGCCCTGGTCCAGGCCCGCAAGTCCGCCGACGCCGCTGTGAACCGGCTCCTGGTCGTTCTCGCACCGCCCGGCGGAACGTGACGGCATCCACCTGACTGCAGGCTAGGGCTCGTTGAGCCCCGCGCTCCCATCTGGTCGAGCGCTACGATGGGCCCCGCTGGCTTCGGCTGGCGGGCCTTTTCGCGTTTCGGGCCTCACCACCCCATCTGACCAGCAATCTTCGGCCCTGCTGGCGTTGTCTCCCACTCCCGCGCGCCACACCTTAGACATGAGATCCGGGTGAACGTGGCAACCTCGCGAACGCCGACCTTCTCCCCCTCCAAGCCGCGCTTCACCATCCGGGCGATCACATCCTCTAGCGGGTAGTCCTTGTGCCAGCAGCAGGCCTGGCAGGTCAGCCGGACGTCGCAGGACAGGAGGCGGAGGTTCTCAAGGGGCGCGCGCATCGCCGCTTCGCCACGGCCTCGGCGATCTTCCGCTGGCGTTCCTCGTTGAGGTGGCTGTAGCGCTTGGTGGTCTGAACGTCGGTGTGGCCCAAGACCTCGCCGATCTCATGCAGCGAGAAGCCCTCAGAGATGGCCGTCGAGGCGAAACTATGCCGGAGATCGTGTAAGGTGAAGTCCTTCAGGCCCGCCTTAGTCCGCGCCAGTTCCCACGCCGTGTTCGGGTAGCTGTTGAACCCGACCAGCCAGCCCTTGCGCGGCTGCACGGCCTGGACAACCTCGTCGGCTGCATCGGAGAAGGCGATCACCCGGCCACCGATCTTGTCGTCTGTCTTGTGGGTGCGGAGGTCGAGCACCTTGTCGCGGTACTGGTCGCGCCTGGCGTTGGCGATCTCTGAGAACCGGGCGCCGGTGAGCATGAGAACGCGGATCAAGGCGACCTGATGGGGGTATTGAGCCTCGATCTCGTCCAGGGCCTTGTTGAGGCGCTTGACCTCGGCCTCGGAGAGGTAGCGCCGGCGCGGCTGCTCCCGATAGGCTGGAACGCCCTTCGTCGGACTCTCCAGCTCGGCCATCTTCCAGATCCCATTGATCGCCGCCATCGCGCGGTTGAAGGACACGGGGCGATCGGCCATTGAGCGTTTCAGATCCAGAACGTCGGCCTTCGTCACGTCGACCAGCTTCCGCGGTCCCCAGGCGGCGATGATGATGTTGCGGACCCGGCCGGTGTCGTGGCGCAGGGCCTTCTTGTCTGCCCGCTCGGCTAGCCACGCCTCGCCCGCCTCCGAGACCGTAGAAGAGCCCCTGATGGCCTTTCGCTCGGTTGATGGGTCATTGCCGCGCGCGACCTCGCCAAGCCACTCCCTGGCGATCTCTCGCGCCTGCTGTAGGGTGAGGGCTGGGTAGCCGCCGATCTTCGGCCGTCGCCGCTGGCCCGTCTTGGTGCGATAGTAGAGCATCCAGGAGCCGTCACCGGCCCGCTTGTGCAGCTCCAGGCCGCGCACCTGATCGTCCTTAAGGATGTCCCCCGGCGCGGCGTTTCTGATCTCTGTCAGGTTCATGGGGCGCAGTGACACCTAAGTGTCGGCGCCGCGCAATTCGGTGATCGACCCCAAGCGAAGAACGAAAAACGAACCTCGTTTTGTTTCAACGCCGTGCGCGATCTCAAATCGCCGTGATCGAAGGCGATCGACTATCGTCGTAAGTCACTGGATCACCTCCTTTCAGTGGTTGAACAACACAAGGAGGATATGGGCCTTTCCGCCGAGATGGGAAGAGGCCTCCAACGCGACCCGAAGTCGCGGTTAAAGCGTCAGCAGGCGAAGGCCGATCAGGATCAGAGCCCACATCACCACGGCGGCGCCAACCGCCAGAGGACGGCTAAGGTTCAGCTTGCGGACGTTTTGGGCCGGGGCGGGCGCGCCGCCGGGGGCCAGATGAATCTGCGTGACCATTCCGCGTGAATTCCTTCCCTATGGCCCCTCTGTCGGAGGTCTATTTCCGACAGTATGATGAATCTTCTCGCGTGAGAAGAATTCTTCACAGACGGCGAAGTTGCACGGCGCCGGATTGACGCACCGGGGAGGGATAGAATGGCGCGCTGGGATCCGGACATCTACGCCCTCTACCGCCGATACCGCGAACGGCCGGCTCAAGACCTCATGGCGATGTTGCCAGCCGACCTGGCGCCGCGTGAAATCTGGGACCTGGGTTGCGGCATGGGAGAGCAGGCCGCCGTACTAGCTGAGCGTTTTCAGCAAGCTAGAGTGCGCGGCCTGGACTCCAGTCCCGAGATGCTGCGGCGGGCCCGAGCGCTTTCAGATCGGGTGGAATGGATCGAGGGCGGCATCGAGGACTTTGCGCCTGACGCGCCAGCGGACCTGATCTTCACCAACGCCGCTCTCCACTGGGTGGGCGATCATAAGATGCTGGTTCCCCGGCTCGCGGCCGCTCTCGCGCCGTCGGGCGTCCTGGCGATTCAGGTCCCGGTGGTCGACAGCCTGGGCTGGCGCGGCAGCCTGGCGGAGGTCATCCAGGTAGGGACGTGGGCGGCCAAGCTGACGAACATCGCCGGCGCTGGCCCAACAGCGTCGCCCGAAGACTATTACAGCTGGCTGGCGCCGCTGTGCGGCGAGATCGACATCTGGACCACCACCTATCTGCACGCGCTGCGCGGCGAGGACCCGATCGTCGAGTGGACGATGGGCGCGACCCTGCGTCCCTATCTCGACGCGCTGGATAACGGGGAGCGGTCGCTGTTCCTCGACGCCTGGCGCGCGCGGCTGGCGCGCCGGTTCCCGCGGAGGGAGGACGGGGTCACCCTGTTTCCCTTCAAGCGCCTGTTCATTGTAGCCCGGCGATCAGCGACCTGAAGCGGCTTGGCGTTCGCGCAGACTTAGGCGGCGACGCAGCGTCGTCACGGGCTGGCGCAGGGTGTCCAGCGCGAAGCCGGCGGCGACGCGCCCGGCCTTCACCGATGGTTCGAACGCGCGCCAGTCGCGGATGTCGACGCCTTCCAGCTTCGGCGTGATCAGAACATCGGTGGCCTCGCGCGCGGCGGTGATGTCGCGACCGGAGGTGACCGTGGCCGCCCGCATCAACAGGGCCACGATCGGCGGGCCGCGCCGCCACTCGCCCGAGGTGATCCAGTTCCAGAGGGAGGGCGGGGTGACGATGTCGTCCGGCGTGATGCTGCGGCCGCGCGTGACATCGACGCCGACGATCGGACCGGGCTGGAGCGCGCGCATGACGTCGGCGGGGAAGTTCTTCATCACCGCTCCATCGACCAGCACCGAGCCGTTGATGGTGGCCGGGGGCATCACGCCGGGTAGGGCGATTGAAGCGCGCAGAGCCGCCTGCAACTCGCCCGTGCGATGCAGTTGGTAGGCGCCCGAGGTCAGGTTCGACGAGACGCAGAAGAACGGCAGCCAGAGATCGCTGATTTCGATACCGCTGAAGTGCTCTTCCAAGCGCGCCTTGACCTTCTCGCCGCGCGTCATGGCGATCATGGGAAAGGCGATGTCGTCCAGGGGACTGGAGTCGACGAAAGCCTTGTGAATGCGCGCCTCCATTTCGCCGTCGTCCCAGCCCATGGCCAAGCCCGCGGCGATGATCGCGCCCATCGAGGCGCCGCCGACGAAGTCGATCGGGATCGCCCGCTCGCGCATGGCCTGGATCGCGCCGATGTGG
>JAYRLX010000508.1:0-2353 GCA_041905125.1 Caulobacter sp.
TCGTTCACGCCGGCATCGGCAAGGCCTCGTTCACCGAGGACGCGCTGCTGGTCAACGTCAAGGCTCTGATCGAAGCCCTGAACCGCTCCAAGCCCTCGGGCGCCAAGGGTGTGTTCATCAAGCGCGTCGGCCTGTCCTCGACGATGGGCCCGGGCTTCAAGGTCGACATCGCCTCGATCGGCTGATTTCAGCCTTAGGCTAGAGATTGAAGGGCGGGGCCTTGCGGCTCCGCCCTTTTTCTTTGATGCAAGGTCAATGACTTCCGCCGTGGCAAGCCAGGACGAACGGATCCTCGACGTCGCCGTGATCGGCGGCGGGCCGGCCGGGCTGATGGCGGCCGAGACGGTGGCCCAAGCTCTCGGAAAGGGGGCCGGCAAGTCCGTGGCCGTGTTCGAGAAGATGCCGACCTTCGGCCGCAAGTTCCTGATGGCCGGGCGCGGCGGACTGAACCTGACGCATTCCGAGGACTTCCAACGGTTCGCCCGGCGCTATGGCGAGCGCTCGCCGGCGCTCTCGCCGATGCTGGAGGCCTTCACGCCGAAGGACCTGATCGCCTGGGCCGAGGGGCTGGGGCAGGAGACCTTCGTCGGGGCCAGCGGCCGGGTGTTTCCCAAGGCGATGAAGGCCTCGCCGCTGCTGCGGGCCTGGCTGTCGCGGCTGGAAGGGCTGGGCGTCGACTTGAAGCCGCGCTCGACCTGGAAGGGCTGGGACGCGGTCGGCCACCTGTTGATCGAGGACCCCGACGGCCGCCACGTCGTGCGGGCCCGGGCGACCATCCTGGCCCTGGGCGGGGCCAGCTGGCCCAAGCTCGGCTCGGACGCGGCCTGGGTCCCGCTGCTGCGGGTCGGGGGGACCGACATCGCGCCGTTCCGCCCGGCCAACTGCGGCTTCGACATCGGCTGGAGCGCCTTCTTCGCCGAACGCTTCGCCGGCGAGCCGCTGAAGAACGTGGCCTTGAGCCTGGGGGCGGTGAGATCGCGGGGCGATGCGATGGTCGCCCGCTACGGCCTCGAGGGCGGGGCGGTCTACGCCCTGGGCGGGGCGGCGCGAGACGCGGCCCTGGCGGGCGGGGCGACCCTGACCGTCGACCTGCGGCCCGACATCCCGGTCGAGACCCTGGAGCGCCGCCTGCACGCCCCGCGCGGCGGCCAGACCCTGACCAACTTCCTGCGCAAGGCGCTGAAGCTGTCGCCGGTCGAGATCAACCTGCTGCGCGAGGCCCACGGCGTCGACCTGCCCCAGTCGCCGGCGATCCTGGCGGCGGCGATCAAGGCCGCGCCGCTGGCGGTGACCGGCGTCCAGCCCCTGGACCGCGCCATCTCGGCCGCCGGCGGCGTGCGCTTCGAGGGGCTCGACGGCCTCTTCCTGAAGGGCCGCCCGAACGTGGTCCTGGCCGGCGAGATGCTGGACTGGGAAGCCCCGACCGGCGGCTACCTGCTGCAGGCCTGCTTCGCCACGGGGGTGGCGGCGGGGCGGGCGGCGCTGGGAAGGTTGGGGTAGCGTTCAAAACCCCTCTCTCCTTGAGAGAGGGCGGGGCCCGCCGCGTAGCGGTGGGAGGGTGAGGGATTACGGCCCTTCCGTAAAAGGCTCCGTGACCTCACACGGAGCGGGTCCAGGTTTCTCCGGTCGATGGCGAAAACCCTCACCCTCCCATGCTGCGCATGGGCCCCGCCCTCTCCCCGAGGGAGAGGGTTTTCCTACCGCATCGCCGCCCGGATCTTCGCCGCTATCGCCTCCAGGTCCTTCGGATCGGCCTTGGCGTTTTCGGCCAGGTAGGCGGGCTTGCCGGCGATGCGGGGGATCACGTGGACGTGGAGGTGGGGCACGCTTTGGCCCACGCCGTTGTTCTGGATGATCATGAAGCCCTCCAGGCCCAGGGCCTCGACCTCGGCGCGGCCGACGCGCTGGACGACGGCCATGACCTTGGCCAGGTCCGCGGGCTGCATCTCCAGGATGTTGCGGGCCTTGGAGGTCTTGGAGATCACCAGCACGTGGCCGGCCTCCATCGGCGCGCGGTCCATGAAGGCCAGGACGTCGGCGTCCTCATAGACCTTGTAGGCCGGCAGCTCGCCGCGGATGATCCTGGCGAAGGGGTTCTGCTCGTCATAGGCGGCGGCCAGGGGGATGCGGGCCCCGGCGGGCGTGATCGTGGGATCGAACCGCGCCAGCCAGCGCAGGACCTCGCTCTCGAGCGCGATGCGCGAGTCCGAGAAGCTGTGGTCGGTCGGGTACTGGGCCTCGACGACCATGTCCGGGTGCGCCTCGCGGGCGGCCGTCGCGATGGCGGCGGTCATCTGGCCGATGCCGCGCTCGGCGCCAATCATCAGCACCGGACGGGCGGCGATGGCGCGCG
>JAYRLX010000509.1:0-2346 GCA_041905125.1 Caulobacter sp.
GTGGTGCATGATCATCATGCCGGGGCCTATGGCCATCATCATGGCGTCCATCGGCGGCGGGGGAGGCGGCGCGGGCGGGGCTGGCGGCGCCGGGGGCGGCGGCGGAGCGGGGATCTGGGCCGACGCGGCGCCGGCGGCCAGGGCGGTGACGGCGGCGCCCGCGAGCGCCAGGCGGATAAGGCTTTTACGCATGGTGTGAGCTCCTGTCGTTGAACTGACGAAAAGCTTGGCCATCGCGATGTGGCGCGAAAATGTCAGCTTAGATGAACAATTCTACAGACTTGCCCGCCTCGCGGTCCCTCGTTTGCAGGCGGCCCCGCCCTTCGGCTACACCGCTGACATTTCCAGGACTCGTCGACGCTAGATGTCGCCCGGGAGGCCGCTCCCTGGTCCTTCCTCTTTCCGCGCGGAGTCCGCATGAAGTCGATCGCGTTTCTGGCTCTTGCTCTGGCCGGCGTCTGCTGGGGGCTCGGCTTTCCGACCGGCAAGCTGATCCTGACCGAGACGCAGGCCGCCCACATGGTGCTGCTGCGGTTCGCGGTCGCCGCCCTGGCCGCCGCGCCGTTCGCCTTGCGCAAGCCCGAGGTTCGGGCCCTGTTCCGCTCGCCGGTCGTGCTGGCCTCGGGCGTGATCTACGGCGTGGCCTTCCTGGTCCAGTTCGAGGGCCTGGCCCATGTCAGCGTGACGGTCGCGGCCCTGCTGGTCGGGGCCATGCCGGCCCTGATCGCGGTCAGCGCCCGGGTTCTGGGCGAGACGGTCTCGCGCCTGTCGTGGGTCGGCGTGGCGGCGGCGACCCTGGGCGCGGCGTTGATCGCCGGCAAGCCGGACGGCGCGAGCTCCCCGTGGGGCGTGGCCTTGTCGATCGCGGCGCTGTTCCTTTTCCTGGCCTGGCTGCTGACCCTGCGCCGGGCGCCGCCCGCGCCGAACGCCATGGCCATTCCGGCCGTGTCGATCATCATCGCCGCCGTGACCATCCTGCCGATCGCCTTTGTCCTGCACGGCGCGCCACGGCTGGACCTGAGCGCGCCCGTCTGGGCGGCCGTCGTCGCCCAGGGCGTGCTGGCGACCCTGCTGGCCACCGCCGCCTGGCAGTTCGGGTCGGCGCGGGTCGGGGCGGCCAGCGCCGGGGTGTTCATCAATATCGAGCCGCTGATGGGCGCGGCCTGCGGGGTGCTGCTGTTCGGCGACCACCTGACCCTGCCGCTGCTGGCGGGCGGGGCGCTGATCATCGGCGGCAGCCTGGCGGTGGTGCTGGGCGAGCGGAAAGCCCAGCCCGGCGACCTGCAGGCGACCGTGCCGCCGACGCCCTAGTCGAGCGCGTTCCGGCAGGCCGCGCCCATGGCCAGCGGCGACAAGGCGACCGCCCCGGCGCAATAGGCCAGCATCAGCATCAGGCCTCCGGTCCACGGCAGGCCGGCCGAATAGCCGTCCAGGGCCCCCGCGCCAAAGATCACCGGCGGCGCGAACAGGGGCAGGACGATCACGGCGACCAGCAAACCGCCGCGCTTGCTACCCAGCGCCAGGGCCGCGCCCAGGCCGCCCAGGAAGGCGAAGGCCAGGCCCCCGACCAGGGCGCACAGCACCAGAAGCGGCATGACCTTCAGGTCCGCGCCCAGCATCAGGGCCGCGACGGGGGCGGCCAGAGCCAGGGGCGCGCCGGTCGCCAGCCACTGGGCAAGGCACTTGGCGACCGCCACGGCCTCCAGCGGCGCGGGACCGAGCGCCAGTAGGTCCAGGGTCCCGTCCTCGTAGTCGCGCTCGAACAGGCGCTCCAGCGACAGCAGCGCCGCCCGACGCCATCGGCAGCAGCACCACGACGCAGGCGTAGAAGGTCAGGGCCAGCAGCGGACCGCCGCCGTTGCCCCAGGCCAGGGACAGCTCGCGCCGCAGGAGAACGCCGAACGCTTTCATTGGCCGATCTCCACGGACCGTGTGGGGATCGGCAGGGGATCGTGCACCGAGGCCAGGATCATGCCGCCGCCGGCCAGGTGCTGCGCCATCACCTCGCCGAACGCCGCGCGCTGGCCCGCGTCGAGCGGAGCCATCGGCTCGTCCAGCAGCCACAGGGTGCGCGGGCTGGCCGCCAGCCGCGCCAGGGCCAGGCGGCGACGCTGGCCGGCCGACAGGCGGCGGACCTCCAGGTCCAGCAGGCGCATCAGGTCGAAGCGCTTGGCCGCGGCGCGGGCGCTCTCCTCGGTCCCGCCGGTCCACAGGGTCTGGAACCGCAGTTCCTCCCAGGCGGTGCGGCTGGACTTCAGCCCGTCCTGGTGGCCCAGCAGATGCAGCTGCTCGGCCCGCGCCGCGTCGGCTTCCATCGGCCCGGCGTCGCCTTCGAAGGCGATGATT
>JAYRLX010000510.1:0-2338 GCA_041905125.1 Caulobacter sp.
TCGCCCACCGATGACCTCATGCCGCGATTATCGCATGGAGTCAAAGGCTCAAGGGCAACAGTTCATACCAATTGCGAAGCCTGCGCCATGATGCGCGTCAAAGACGCAGAACGCAGGCGCCCCAGGTCAGACCGCCACCCATGGCCTCCAGCAGCAGCAGGTCGCCCTTCTTGATCCGGCCGTCCTTGACGCCCTCGGCGAAGGCCAGCGGGATCGAGGCGGCCGAGGTGTTGGCGTGGACGGCGACCGTCGAGATCACCTTCTCCTCGTCGATGCCGCAGCGATGGGCGACGCCCTGGAGGATTCGCTGGTTGGCCTGGTGAGGGATGAACCAGTCGACGTCGGCGACCGCCACGCCCGCCTTGTCGGCGGCGGCGCGGATCGCTTCGGAGATGTTGACCACGGCGTGCTTGAAGACCTGGTTGCCCAGCATCCGCAGCTTGCCGACCGTGCCCGTCGTCGACGGACCGCCGTCGACATACAGCAGATCCTGCTTGGTCCCATCGGCGCGCAGGGCGAAGCCCAGCATGCCGCGATCGTCGGTCGTCCCCTGCCCTTCGCCCGGCTCCAGGACGACCGCGCCGGCGCCGTCGCCGAACAGCACGCAGGTGCCGCGATCGCTCCAGTCCATCAGGCGGGTCATGGTCTCGGCGCCGATGACCAGGGCGCACTTGGCGTTGCCGCGCGCCACGAAACCGTCGGCGACGCTCAACGCATAGACGAAGCCCGAGCAGACGGCCTGGACGTCGAAGGCGATGCCGACCGGCGCCCCCAGCTTGCGCTGGACGATCGTGGCGACCGCCGGGAAGGTCAGATCGGCCGTGGTGGTGGCGACAATGATCAGATCGACGTCGGCGGCGGTCTTGCCGGCGGCGGCGAGCGCTTCCTTGGCGGCCTCGGCAGCAAGGTCCGAGACCGGCTGGTCGTCGGCGGCCTGGTGGCGCTGGCGGATGCCGGTGCGCTCGACGATCCATTCGTCGCTGGTGTCGACGAACTTGGCCAGATCATCGTTGGTCACGACCTTGGGCGGCAGATAGGCGCCGACGCCGGTCACTACGCTACGAACTACGCTCACTCGGCCGCTCCCTGGGGATCCACGCCGGGGTCGGCCGCGGCGGCGGTCAGGCGCTTCAGATTTCTGTCGATCTCGGCGCGGAAATCGCTGCGCGCGAGGTTGGTCGCGACCCGGATCGCCGAGGCGAAGCCGCCCGCGTCCGCGCCGCCGTGGCTCTTGACCACGATTCCGTTGAGGCCCAGCAGCGGCCCGCCGTTCACCCGGCCCGGATCCAGGCGCTGGCGCATCTTCTTCAGCGCGCCCGAAGCCACGGCCGCGCCCAGCATGGCCAGAGGCGTCGAGGTCAGGGTCGACTTGATCTCGTTGGAGAAGAACCGGGCCAGGCCCTCGGCGGTCTTCAGGGCCACATTGCCGGTGAAGCCGTCGGTGACGACCACGTCCACGGTGCCGTAGGCGATGTCGTTGCCCTCGACGAAGCCGTGATAGTCGAAATCGAGCTTGGTCTCGCGCAGGATGGCGTGCGCCTCGCGCACTTCCTCGTGCCCCTTCTGCTCCTCGGAGCCGACGTTCAGCAGACCCACGGTGGGCCGGTGCGAGCCGTGCACCGCGTGGTGGAAGGCCGCGCCCATGATCGCGAACTCGACCAGCTGGGCCGCGTCGCTCTCGACATTGGCGCCGACGTCCAGCACCGCAGTCACGCCCTTCATGGTCGGCCAGTTGGCGACGATGGCCGGACGCTCCAGCCCCGCGCCCATCCGCAGGATCAGCTTGGAGATCGCCATCAGCGCGCCGGTGTTGCCGGCCGAGACGCAGGCGTGCGCTTCGTTCTCGCGCAGCGCCTCGATCGCGTTCCACATGCTGGAGCCCTTGCCCCGGCGCATGGCCTGGGCGGGCTTCTCGTCCATGCTGATGGCCTTGTCGCAGTGACGGACCTCGCTGACGGCCTTGGCCGCAGGGCATTTGGCCAGCTCGGCCTCGATGGCCGCGCCGTCGCCGTGCAGCAGGAAGCGCACGCCCGGCAGCGCCTGGGCCGCGAGCGCGACGCCGGGCACGATGATCGAGGGGCCGTGATCGCCGCCCATGGCGTCGATCGAGATGACGACGGATTGAGTCACGTGGCGCTGAGAGCTCCGGCAGGCGGCCCAGCCGCCCTCAAGGCGGCGGACGATACATCCGCGTGAATATCACGCAAGCGGTCGAGTCGGGCATCGGGTCTGCCTGAGCAGACCCGACCTCTTGAAGGAGCGTGACGGGCGCCGAAACCGCTCACACTTTCGGCTGTCACGCTCTTAGCCCTGCTCGTCCTTCAAATTCAGGCCCTTC
>JAYRLX010000057.1:0-13099 GCA_041905125.1 Caulobacter sp.
CGACGGTGGTGATGTTCGTCATGGGGTCGGGGTTTAGCATCGTCACGGGCATGACGACACGCCCTGACGTCAGAAGGTCAGGACCGCGAAGACCACCAGGCTGACCGGAACGGCCGCCGACAGCACCATGCCGACCAGCGCCTCGGCCAATCCGAAGATCAGGCGCGTGGCCGAGAACAGTTCAGGCGGCGGGGTCGGGATCATGCGAGGGGCGCTCCTTTCGTGCGGACCATGCCCCGATCCTCGTTAATGGCTCGGAACTCTAAGCCGTTAAACAGCTGCGACAGTTTGTCCGCCAAGCCGCGCGCGCCCAAAAGAAAAGGCCCGGCGCAAGGCCGGGCCAGATGGTCTTGGGGGAGGAAGCGCGGCCCGGACTCCAGGAGCCCGGACCAGAAGTCGACGAGCTTAGAAGCTCATCCGCAGGCCGACGACGTATTGGCGGCCCGGCTTGTAGTAGGTGAACGTGGCGTTGTCGTACTGGAAGTGCGAGCGCAGCTTTTCGTTCGTGAGGTTGGTCACGTTGAAGGTCAGCTGCGGCGCGTTCTTCATGCCGAGGATCTTCTCGAGGTCGTAGCTCGAGGAGAAGTCCGTCTGCTTGTACGTGTCCGAGAACAGGGCCGCCGCGCTGATGCCGTTCTGGTTGGCGCCGCTGGACTGCGAGCCCTTCCGGAACACGTGGCTCAGACGCAGGCTGACGCCGTTGTGCTCGTAGTAGCCCGTCAGGTTGTAGGTGTACTTGGCCACGCCGTAGGCGATCGCCGGACCATCGCTGGTCTGGTCGACGATGGTGGCGTTGGCGTTGACGCCCAGACCTTCGACGCCGAAGCGGCTGGTCAGGAAGTCGAGCGGCTGCACCCACTGGAATTCCAGGCCGTTGATCGTCAGCTTGTTGGGCACGTTGATCTGCGACTGGACCTGGACCTGCGCCTGGTTCGGGCCGCCACGCGCGTTGATGGCCGTCTTCTGGGTGTCGTTGATCGTGTCGTAGGTGATGCCGTACTGGGCCAGGGCGGTGAACGGCAGGGTCACGACGTTGTTGGTCGTGAAGCCGGTCAGCGACTTGCGGAACGCGTTGACCGCGATCACGCCTTCCTGGCCGGTGTAGAACTCGAAGCCCAGGTCGATGTTCTTCGAGAAGTACGGCTTCAGCGCCGAGTTGCCGATCGTGGCCTGGTCGGCCGACGGCGCGCCGAAGCTGACGCCCGGCAGCTGAGCCGCCGGATCCGGACGGGTCATCGTCTCCGAGACCGCGACGCGGGCCACGGCGTGCTCGCTGACATCATAGGCGATGTTCGCGGACGGCAGCCACTTCGAGTAGGTGTTCTCGGTGTAGACGAAGTTCACGACGTTCGGATAGCGCGCGCCGTCCGGCAGCTGAGCGCCGCCCGGCAGGGTGTTGCGCGGATCCGCCAGCGAGACGCGGCCGCCGATCGTCTGCTTGGTGTGCACGTAGCGGACGCCGACGTTGTAGCGCAGGTCGCTGTCCATCACTTGCGTGACGCCGTTCAGCTCGGTGTAGGCCGCGCTGTTCTTTTCGTTGATGTAGCCGCCGCTGGCGCCGGTGTTGGAACCGCCGCTTTCGTTATAGACGTCATGCAGCGCCTGGTAGTTGGTCGCCTTCTTGACCTTGTCCCAGTCGACCGTGACGAAGCCGGCCGGACCGGGCTTCAGGTAGTTGGCCAGGCTGGTGGTCGGGATCAGCGAGCCGCCATAGGTCAGCGTGCCCGTCTGGCCGGCCGTCGCGCCCGTGCCGTAGCCCGGATAGGTCGGATAGCCGGCCGGAGCGGCGCCCGGCTGGTTCAGGCCTTGGCAGGGCGGGCCGCTGTTGGGCGAGCTCAGGTTGATGCTGGGGTTGTTGCCGCAGGTCGCGTTCTGCCAGGGCCCGGTGTTGTCGTAGCCGCGGATGGTGCGCGAGATGTCGTCGTAGTTGGCGCCGAACTTCAGGTTCAGCTTCTCGTCGCCCCAGGTGACCACGGCGCGAGCGCCCTTGGTCTCATACCAGCGCTTCTCGTCCTGCATGTTCAGGCGGCCGCCGGTCCAGACGAAGTTCGCCGGATTGTTCAGGTCGACGCTGCTCTTGATCGTCGGCGGGCCGTTCGGGTTGTAGGTGTAGTCCACCGTCGTGCCGACGCCCAGCGCGGTCACCGGACCGAAGGTCGGGCTTTCGCGGTGGAAGTTGCTCTTGGTGTAGTTGGCCTGGGCCTCGACCTTCAGCTTGTCGTTGATGCGCCATTCGCCGCCCGGATTGATCCCCCACAGCTCGGTCTTTTCGAGATAGGGACGGAATTCCAGGAAGAACTGCGAGTTGGCGTAGGTGCCGGACGTGACCGTGCAGCCGGCCGAGCAGTCGGCCTTGTCGTACTTGGTGTTGGTCGGGATGATCGCGCCGTTGCGAACGATCCAGGCGATGTCCTCGCGCAGCAGATCGTTCTTTTTGTAGCCGTACATCCCGTCGATGTAGAAGTTCATGTCGTCGTTCGGACGCCATTCCAGGCTGGCCACGGCGTTGAAGCGATCGCGGCTGCCGTATTCGGCCGACGGACGGCCCAGGCGGGGCAGCAGGCCGTTGTCGATCTGCTGGATCGTCGCGCCGGGGTTCTTGGACAGCAGGAAGTCGCGGTCGATGACCGTGCCGGCGACCAGGCCCGCGCCCGCGCCGACCGGCACGGTGGCCGGGATCGTCCAGTTGCCGCCGAGGGTGGCGTTACAGCCGCTGGTCGCGCCGCACTGGGCGGCGGACAGGTTCGGATTGGTGAAGCCGATCGTTTCGTAGCCGCGCGTGTCGGTGTGCAGGCGCTGGCCCGAAACCCCGAACAGGACGCCGAAGTTGTCCCAGGTCTTGCTGCCGATCAGCGAGCCCTTGCCGCCCAGCTTGGCGCCGTCCGGCTTCACGCCCTGGACGTTCATGGTCAGGTGCTGGCCGGGACGGTCGAACGGACGCGCCGAGCGCATGTCGATGTTACCCGCCGCGCCGCCTTCCAGCAGGCTGGCCGAGGAGCTCTTGTTCACCGTCAGCTTGGTGAAGAGGTCGGTCGGGAAGAAGCTGAGGTCGACCGAGCGGTCGGTGCCCTGCGCGTCGGTCGCGCCCGACGAGGCCACGGCGATCGAGGCGCCGTTCAGCGTCACGTTGGTGAAGTTGCTGCCCAGGCCGCGGATGGCGACGTTGACGCCTTCGCCGGTGATGTCACGCGTGATGGTGATGCCGGGAATGCGGTTGAACGACTCGGCGATGTTGGAGTCGGGGAACTTGCCGATGTCTTCGGCGAAGATCGCGTCGGCGAAGCCGGTGGTCTCACGCTTGGCGACCGTCGATTGCGCCAGGCTCTTGCGGTAGCCGGTGACGACGATCTCTTCGACCGCGCTGTTGTCGGCCGAGGCGGCCGGAGCCTGCGCGGTCTGGGCGTAAGCGGCCTGACCGATCGTCAAAGTGGTCAGGCAGGTCGCGCCGATCAGAGCCAGACGACGGGCGGAACGGTTTTGTCGGGTAGTCCGCATGTTTCTCCCCCTAAGGTTGGCGCATTGCGCCAGTTCGTTGTTCGCCGCGACCCGCCGACTCCTTTTAGAGCCTGACGCCCCGCCATAAGGCAGTGGTAGCGGTCACACTGGAAGCGTTACGAGGTATGTCCTCGTGTGTCAACGTGGTCAGACCTCGTTGTCGGGGGAGTGTCGGACCTTTGGTTGGCCACTGCGGCGCCGGCGCAACGGTGTTTGGTGAGGCGGAGATGAACCCCTCTCTCGTGGAGAGAGGGAGGGACCCGCCGCCGCAGGCGGTGGGAGGGTGAGAGGTTTCATCGTTGGCCGGAGAGGCGCTCCGGCGATCGCCGCGGCTAGCGCGTCTAAGTCAGGGTTCTAGCGTTGGAGGGGCGTATCCTCTCACCCTCCCACCGCTTCGCGGCGGGCCCTCCCTCTCTCCATGAGAGAGGGATTTCTTACACCCACCCCGCCGGCTGGTCGGGCTCGCGCCTCGGCGTCTGGACCACCGCCGCCGGCCGATGCGCCTTGATCACCCGGCGCAGCGAAGCCGGGAAGCGGTGCAGTTGGACCTCGGGACGGATCGGACGGGCGACCAGGCCGCCGCCGCAGTCGGGGCAGATCTCGTCGAAGCGCAGCTCGGCGCACGTGGCGCAGAAGGTGTGCTCGAAGGTGCAGATTCGCGCCTCGGGACTGGCCGGCGGCAGGTCGCGGTCGCAGCACTCGCAATTGGGACGCAACTCGAGCATGGGCCGTCCTCCCGTGTCCGTCGCGCTTCTCTAAGAGCCATGTCTGGAAGCCCTTTACTATAAAGCGTTTTTCCCGCCTCGCGCGAGGGCGCGCGTTCAGTGATCACGGGAATGTGGAGGCCCGCGAAATTCGCGTGATCGAGAGGGGTTGACCCCCTCCCCCATACCCCCTAGACACCGCGCCGTTTGCGCGGCGGGCGGGGTTATCTCCGGCCCGCCTTTTTGCAAGAATAGACCGCCCAATTCCGGGCCATCGCGTTCAGGAGCGCTCAACAGAATGTCCCAAGACCTTCTCCCCGGCGTCACTGGCGTTCTGGCCCTCGCGGACGGCACGATCCTGCAGGGCGTGGGCTGCGGCGCGGTCGGCGACGCGGTCGGCGAGGTGTGCTTCAACACGGCCATGACCGGCTACCAGGAGATCCTGACGGACCCCTCCTACATGGCCCAGATCGTCGCCTTCACCTTCCCGCACGTCGGCAATGTCGGCACGAACGCCGAGGACGTCGAACAGGTCACCGGCGTGGCCGAGACGGCCGCCCGCGGCGCCCTGTTCCGCGACGTCCCGACCGAGCAGGCCAACTGGCGCGCCGGCGGCGACTTCGACGCCTGGATGAAGAACCGGGGCGTGATCGGCCTGGCCGGGATCGACACCCGCGCCCTGACCCGCAAGATCCGCGAGACCGGCATGCCGCACGGCGTCATCGCCCATTCGCCGGACGGCAAGTTCGACCTCGACGCCCTGGTCGCCAAGGCCAAGGCCTGGGAAGGCCTCGTCGGCCTGGACCTGGCCAAGGACGCCTCGACCACCCAGACCTTCACCTGGGACGAGGGCCTGTGGTCGTGGCCGGAAGGCTACGCCAAGCTCGACAAGCCCAAGTACGAGGTCGTGGTCATCGACTACGGCGTCAAGCGCAACATCCTGCGCGCTCTGGCCCATGTCGGCGCCCGCGCCACGGTGGTGCCGGCCGACACCAAGGCCGAGGACATCCTGGCCCGTAACCCGGACGGCGTGCTGCTGAGCAACGGCCCGGGCGACCCGGCCGCGACCGGCGCGTACGCCGTGCCCGAGATCCAGAAGCTGGTCGAAAGCGGCAAGCCGGTGTTCGGCATCTGCCTGGGCCACCAGATGCTGGCCCTGGCCCTGGGCGCCAAGACCGTGAAGATGGAGCAGGGCCACCACGGCGCGAACCACCCGGTGAAGGACCTGACCACCGGCAAGGTCGAGATCGTCTCGATGAACCACGGCTTCACGGTGGACAGCGCCTCGCTGCCCGCCCCGGTGCAGGAGACCCACGTCTCGCTGTTCGACGGCACCAACGCCGGCATCGCCCTGGCCGACAAGCCGGTCTTCTCGGTCCAGCACCACCCCGAAGCCTCGCCGGGTCCGACGGACAGCCTGTACCTGTTCGAGCGCTTCGCCGGCCTGATGGATCAGGCGAAGTAAGCCAGCGACCTCTTAGATCCTCCCCCGCGATGCGGGGGAGGTGGCCCAGAGGACCGGAGGGGCTAGCTGGGCGCGTGCAGCGCTCGCCCCCTCAGTCGCTCCGCGACAGCTCCCCCGTATCACGGGGGAGCATCTTCAAGCCTTTGACCTCCCCTACGTCACCCGCGCCTATCCTTTGAAAAAGGGAGGACGTCGGGATGATCGACGACACCGACTTCACCGGCCGGCGCGTGCTGGTGGTGGGCGGGTCCAGCGGGATCGGCAACGGGATCGCCCAGGCGTTCCGGGCGCGGGGCGCCGAGGTCGCCGTCTGGGGCACGCGGGCCAGGGCGGCCGACTATGATCCCGCCGACGGCTCCGACCTGACCGGGCTCTCGTACGCCCAGGTCGACGTCGGCGATCCGGACGCCATCGACGCCGCGCCCGCCCCGTTCGAGACGCTCGACGTCCTGGTGCTGTGCCAAGGCACGGTCGTCTACAAGCGCGGCGAGTTCGAGCGGCCCGGCTGGGACCGGGTGATGACCGTCAATCTCGACAGCCTCATGTCCTGCGCCCGACGCTTCAAGCCGACCCTCGTCCAGAGCCAGGGCAGCGTGATCATCGTCAGCTCGATCTCGGGCCTGAAGGCCAATGTCGGCAACCCGGCCTACGCGGCCTCGAAGGCCGGCGCGATCAGCCTGACCAAGACCCTGGGCCAGGCCTGGGCGCCGGAAGGGGTGCGGGTCAACGGCCTGGCGCCGGGCCTGGTCGAGACCAAGCTGACCAAGGTCACCACCGGCAATCCCGAACGCCTGGCCGGGGCGCTGGCCGCCATCCCGCAACGCCGGATGGGGACGCCCGCCGACATGGCCGGAGCGGCGCTGTTCCTGGCCTCGCCCCTGGCGTCCTACGTCACCGGACACACCCTGGTCGTCGACGGCGGCTTGTCGCTCTAACGCGGAGACACCCATGAAAGCCCTGCGCTACCACGGCGCCCGCGACGTCCGGTACGAGAGCATGGACGACCCGACGCCGCAGTCGGACCGCGACGCCATCGTCAAGGTCACCGCCTGCTCGATCTGCGGCTCGGACCTGCACATCTATCATGGCCACGGCTTCTCCGAGGACCTCGGCTTCTGCGTCGGCCACGAGGCGGTCGGCGAGGTGGTCGAGGTCGGGCGCGGCGTCCAGCGACTGAAGGTCGGCGACAAGGTCATGCTGCCGGCGGCGGTGGGCTGCGGCCGCTGCCGCTCGTGCCTGGCCGGGGTGGTGCAGACCTGCGAGTACGGCGAGTCCGGATGCTATGGGCTGTCGGCGCGGCTGCAGGGCTCGCAGGCCGAGGCGGTGCGCGTGCCGGCCGCCGACATGAACGCCGTGCCCGTGCCCGACGGCGTCTCGATGGAGCAGGCGCTGATGATGACCGACGCCCTGGCCACCGCCTGGTTCGGCGCCCGCAACGCCGAGGTCCGCCCGGGCGCCAGCGTGGCGGTGATCGGCCTTGGCCCTATCGGCCTGATGGCGGTCGAGAGCGCCTATGTGATGGGCGCGCACGTGGTCTACGCCATCGATCCCCTGCCCGCCCGCCGCGCCTTGGCCGAAGAGGCCGGCGCGATCGCCCTGTCGCCCGACGAGGCCAAGGCCCGCGTGCGCGAGGACACCAAGGGCAGAGGCCTGGACTGCGTGATCGAGGCCGTCGGCGGCGAGGCCACGGTCGAGGCGGCGCTGAGCCTGGTGCGGCCGCGCGGCGTGGTGTCGGTGATCGGGGTGCAGCAGGCCCGGCGCTTCGCCTTCCCCCTGGAGCGCGCCTTCGCGGCGGGCCTGACCTTCCGGGTGGGGACCTGCTCGGTGCCGGAGGAGCTGCCGGCCCTGTTCCCGCTGGTCCGCTCGGGGCGGCTGCGGCCGGAGAAGTATGTCAGCCACCGCCTGCCGCTCAGCCAGGGCGCGGAAGCCTACCGGCTGTTCGAGTCCCGCGAGGCGGGGGCGCTGAAGATGGTGCTGACGCCGGACTGAAGGCGGCCCAGCTTTGGGGCCGCCTCCCGCAAACATAGGGGGCGCTGCGGGAGGCGGCGGCCAAGCGCCCTCAGCAAAAGGGGGCGCGCTTCGGGCGCTTGGCGGCGGGCGGAGTCCGGCGCTCTTCCGGCGAACCGGGACGGCGCAAGACCCAAACGGGTGGAGCGGGACTTAAGCCTTGATGTTCAGCAGCGCGCCGGTCATCTGGTCGGCGGTCTGAACGACCTTGGCGTTGGCCTTGAAGTCGTATTGAGCGCTGATCTGCTCAACCCGCTCCTTGGCGTAGTCCACGTCCTTCAGTTCCTCGACCTTCTCGGCGCGCGCGTCGTATGAGGCCACGCGCTGGGCGCTGGCGGTCAGACGGTCGGCGGCGGCGGTCATGCCGGCGGCGGCGATAGCGAGAGCCTGCATAAGGCGTCCTCCTTGCTCGTCGCGAGTTATCCGGTCGGTTCGGTTAAGCGGTCGCAACCAAAGATGGTAAAATTTACCACTTAGTCACCTTTTTTAGCGTGAATTAACCATAAATCCGGTTTCCGACCCCACCTCCGCTGGAGGCGGAATGATCCCCTCCTCCTGAGGTGGAGGGCGGAAAGGGCGGGCGCCGAAGCCTCGCCAGGGCCTTACAGACCCCTCGCCTCGGCCCATCCGCGCAAGATCCTGCCGAAGATTACCAAACGTTTAGGTCGCCACGCCTCGACAAGCCGTCATCGTCCCGACATGGTTCGCGACCGCGGCCTGGGGGGCCGTTTTCGATAACTGTTTGGACGTGACGGTCGGCGAAGGGGGCTGGCGCGCGCGTCCCGAGGAGCCTCTTGAGAATGTCGTTCACGCGTCGCGCCGCGCTCGCCAGCGCCGCCCTGCTGATGGTCGCCCAACCGGTCCTGGCGGCCGCTCCCGCAAAGCCCGCCGCCCACGCCGCGAAGAAGGCTCCGGCCGGATCGGACTTCGTCCCCTCGGCCGAGGCGATCAAGGCGCACATGACCTTCCTGGCCGACGACGCGATGGAAGGCCGCGAGGCCGGCACGCGCGGCTACGACATCGCCGCCAACTACGTCGCGGCCCAATACGCCCTGCTGGGCGTCAAGCCGGGCGGCGACAAGGGAACCTATCTGCAGCGCGTGCCGCTGCTGGCCTTCCGTCCGGCCGGCGAGGGTTCGCTGACCCTGACCGGCGCCGACAGCGCGGCCGTGGCCCTCAAGTACGGCGAGGACTATCTGCCCAACGCCCAGGCCCAGGCCGCCGACCTCAGCGTCGAGGCGCCGCTGGTGTTCGTCGGCTACGGCATCGTCGACGCCACGCGCGGCCGCGACGACTACGCGGGCCTGGACGTGAAGGGCAAGATCGTCGTCATGCTGACCGGCGCTCCGACCGCGATCCAGACCGAGGAGCGCGCCCACCTCTCCAGCCCGAACACCAAGCGGGCCGAGGCGGCCAAGCGCGGCGCGATCGGCGTCGTGACCATCCCGACCACCAGCGGCGAGAAGCGCCGTCCGTTCGCCCGCGGCGTCAACGGCATGAAGGAATGGCGCGTGACCTGGCGCGACGCCCAGGACGTCGGCGCGATCCGCGCGCCGGCCGCCCCCTCGCTGGCCCAGATCAGCCTGGCCGGCGCGGCCAAGCTGTTCGCCGGCGCCCCGACCGCGCTCGACGCCGTCCTGGCCGAGGCCGAGACCCCGCAGGGCGCGGTCAGGGGCTTCCCCCTGGCGACCAAGCTCAAGGTCCAGCTGAAGACCGAGATCGAGAAGCGCGAAAGCAGCAACGTCGTCGGGATCATCGAGGGCTCCGACCCGACGCTGAAGGCCCAGACCGTCATCCTGTCGGCCCACCTGGATCACATCGGGATCAAGGAGAACGCCAAGCCCGGCGAGGACCGCATCAACAACGGCGCGCTGGACAACGCCTCGGGCGTGGCGACCCTGCTGGAGGTCGCCCGCGGCTTCAAGAACACCAAGGTCCGCCCCAAGCGCTCGATCGTGCTGCTGGCCCTGACCGGCGAGGAAAAGGGCCTGGTCGGCTCGGACTACTTCGCCAACAACCCGACGGTGAAGAAGGCCGACATCGCCGCCGACGTGAACCTGGACATGCCGGTGCTGCTGTACCCGTTCACCGACGTGATCGCGTTCGGCGCCGACCGCTCGACCGTGGGCGAGGCCGTCAAGCACGCCGCCGCCCGCGTGGGTGTCGGCCTGTCGGGCGACCCGCTGCCGGAAGAAGGCCTGTTCACCCGCTCGGACCACTACCGCTTCGTCGAGCAGGGAATCCCGGCCGTGTTCCTGATGACCGGCTTCCAGAACGGCGGCGAGAAGGCCTTCACCACCTTCCTGAAGACCAACTACCACCACCCGGGCGACGACCTGAACCAGCCGATCGACTACCAGGCGGCGGCCAAGTTCGCCCTGGTGAACTACGAGATCGCCCGCGAGCTGGCCAACACGCCGGCCCGTCCGGTCTGGAAGAAGGGTGACTTCTTCGGCGCCGCCTTCGCGCCGGCCGGGCATCCGTCCGCGGCGAAGTAAGCCTCCAAATCCGTGTCATCCCGGAAGCGCGTAGCGCTATCCGGGACCCAGGGGCCGGCGCATCGCGGTCGCCCCTGGGTCCCGGCTCTCCGCTTCGCTGCGGCCGGGATGACACGATGATTTTGCGTTTGGGGTTTGGAGCATTGACCCCTCCCCCATCCAGAGCGATTTTCAGCCTCTCCTAGCCACCGAGGCCCTCCCCTTGCTCCGCACCGGCGCTTTCCTGAAGATCGGCGTGATCGCGCCGGCCGTGATGGTGGCCGACGTGTGGATCGCCCAGCGGCTATTCCCCGGCTTCGACGCTGGCGCGCAGTTCATCAGCGAGCTGGGCGGCCCGGCCGCGCCGATGCCCGAGGTCTTCAACATCGGCATGGTGATCGCCGGTATCGCGGGCCTGTTCGCCGGGGCCGGCTTCACCCACGCCCTGGAGCACGCCGGCGGCCGCCGCGTCGTCTCGGCCTTCGCGGGGCTGTTCGTGGCGCTGACGGGCCTGGGCGCCTTCTTCGCGGGCGTCTTTCACTGGCCCGACCCGATGCACCGCGCCTGCGGCGTGGGCCTGGCCATCCAGTTCGCGCCGCTGTTCACCGCCTGGGCCCTGTGGGGCCGGCCAGAGCACCGACGCCTGGCCAACTTCTCGCTGGGCTGGTTCCTTGGCCTGCTGCTGGTCTTTGCCCTCCTGACCGGCGTCTGGAACGTCCGCACCGGCCACGACGTCGGCTACTGGCAGCGCGGCCACGCGTTCCTGGGCCTGCTGTGGCTGGCCGTCGCCGCCTGGACCCTGGAGCGCAACTGGCGCCGCACCTTCCTCGGCGAGCTGGAGTCGGCCTCGGCGTAAGTCTTCCTCCCCCACCGGGGGAGGGGGACCAGCGAACGCCGGTGGAGGGGTCTAGCGGGCTCGCCGACGCGTCACCGCTTCGCGGACCCCCTCCGTCTCGATGCGTATTCGCCTCGATCCACCTCCCCCTAATGGGGAGGAAGAGAGCCCCTCAGCGCATCGCCTTGGCCACCGTGCGCAGCAGCACCTCGGGCGCGTGGTCGTGGCGGGTGATCGGCGGGATGGCGCGGTCGACGCCCTTCATCTGATAGACCGCCATCTGCGCGGCCCGCACCGAGTATTCGACGGTGAAGACCACGTCGTCGGGGATCTCCACGAACTGGCTGACGAAGGCCAGGTTCACCGAGGTCTCCGGGACCGGCAAAGGACGATCCTCCTTGCGGCGCGGCATGAACATCGAGGTGATGTAGGGCAGCCGGCACGGCACGCAGGTCGCGTCCTCGAAGACGTCGAGCTCCAGGCCCAGATGGCCGCACAGCTCCCGCAGGATTTCCCGCCCGCCGCACTGGCTCATCGGCTTGGCCACGAAGTCCCCGACCCGGTCGGGATGCAGGGCGTAGCCCCAGAACACCGACCAGCCCTTGGGCTGATCCAGGAAGTGCGGCTGGTGATACAGCACCACCGACATCAGCCAGCGCGAGTCCTTGAAGGTCACCAGCCCCCCGGTGCCGGCGTCGTTGCCGCTGAAGGCCTTCATCGCGTCGAAGAACTTCGGGTTGCGGCAGGTGACCGTGAACGACTCCCACAGGCTGCGGCCGATCTGGGTGTTGAAGGCGGCGGGGTTGCCGAACTCGGGACGGCCGGCGGCGATCTTCTCCCACAGCGCCCAGCCCTGGCTGTCGGCCTTGGTCATGGCCGGCGGCGGGGCGTCCATGGTCCCCAGGCTGGTGGCGTCGGTCATCGAGCCGTTCTGGTAGAAGACAAGGTCGTCGGGCGCCACGTCCACCGTCTCGACCTTGCCCGCACGGTCCAGGGTCAGGCGGGTGACGCGGTGGCGGCCGGCCTCGGTGGCGATCTCCATGTCGGTGACGACCGTGTCGCCGACGAAGTTGACGCCGCGCTCGCGCAGCCAGCGCTCCAGCGGCACGACGATGGCGTCATACTGGTTGTAGACGGTGCGCTTGACCCCGCCGAGCGTCTCGATGCGCGGGAACTCGTTCATGAAGCGGTGGAAATAGCGCTTCAGCTCGACGGCGCTGTGCCAGGGCTGGAAGGCGAAGGTCGTCTGCCACATGAACCAGAAATTGGTCTCGAAGAACGGCGGCGACAGCCAGTCGGTGATCGGGTCATCGCCCAGGGTCTCCTCGGGCGTCTGCATCAGCCGCACCAGCTCCAGCCGGTCCTGCATGGAAAAGCCCAGGTGGGTCACGTCCACCTTGTGCAGGTTGCGATCGACCAACCTTGCCTGGGAATGGGCGACGACCTCCTTGTTGAAGGCGACGGTCTGCTCGCGCACCGTCTGGCCGGGCGCGTCGACGCTGGGGATGGTCGACAAGAGGTCCCAGGTGCACTCGTAGTGGTCGGTGGTCAGCATGCGCCCGCCGCGCAGCGAGTACGAGCCGTCGGGCAGGCGCGAGCCGTCCAGCGAGCCGCCGAACACCTTGGGGTGTTTCTCGTAGATCGTGATGTCCCCGCCGGGAACGCCCGCGTCGCGGATCAGGAAGGCGGCTCCGGCCAGGGCGCCGACACCGCCGCCGACGAAATAGTGCTTCATAGCCCTGATCCTTCTGTCCGCTTGATCGAGGGCGGCCTTTTCCGCCTTCGCCCCGCCGTGCGCCTTGAGGCGAGTCAACGATTGACGGCGGCGCTGATCGGGCCCACGTGAGACGAAGGTCTGGAGAGCGTACCCATGGCTCAGGTGACGGTCTGGTTCGACGGCGCGTGTCCGCTGTGCATCCGCGAGATCGCCCTGATGCGCCGGCTGGATCGGCGAGGCGCGATCAGCTTCATCGATGTCGCGAGCGAGGACGCCAGCTGCCCGATCGACCGCGCCGACCTGCTGGCCAAGTTCCACGCCCGCGAGAACGGCCAGCTGCTGTCGGGCGCGGCGGCGTTCGCGGCCATGTGGCGGGCGATCCCGGTGCTGCGGCCCTTC
>JAYRLX010000058.1:0-13078 GCA_041905125.1 Caulobacter sp.
ATGAAGGAGAACGCCCGGCAGGGCTTCTGGAACGGCTCCCTGCCCCCGCTGGGCTACCGGGTGGTGGCGGCCGAACAGCGCGGCGAGCGCATCAAGAAGAAGTTGGAGATCGACCCGATCGGCGCCGAGACGGTGCGTCTGATGTACCGTCTGGCGCTACACGGCGTCGACGCCAGCGGGCCGATGGGCGTCAAGTCCATCGCGACCTACCTCAATGACAACCACCTGACGACGCGAGGCGGCGGCCGTTGGAGCAATGGCACCGTCCACTACACTCTGACCCGCACGACCTACATCGGCGAGCACCCCTTCAACAGTCGCCACTACGCCAGTCAGGAGCCCAAGGACGAGTCCGAACGCGTAATCATGGCCGTCCCACCGCTCATCGATCGCGACACCTTCGACGCGGTCCAGCGGGCTATGTCCCAGCGCAACCCGACCGCCATGGCGCCGCGCTTCGTCAACAGCCCTATTCTGTTGGGCGGGATCTGCTTTTGCGGATTGTGCGGATCGGCCATGACGCTGCGCACGGGCAAGGCAGGGGCGTACCGCTATTACACCTGCAGCACCCAGGCCCGTCAGGGCGAGAAAGGTTGCAAGGGCCTGAGCGTCCGCATGGACCTGCTGGACGCCTCGGTCCTGGATCATCTGGAAAAGCGCCTGCTCAATCCGGAACGACTGGCCGTGATGATGGACAACATCATCGATCGGCGATCGGAGTGGATCGAAAGGCGCCACCGCCACGTCGCCGACCTGAGAAAGCGCGCCACCGAAGTCGATCAGCGCCTTCAACGTCTTTACGCGTCCATCGAAGAAGGCATCCTCGACGCCACCGACCCATCGCTAAAGCCGCGCGTCGCGCAACTGCGGTCGCTGCGCGACAAGGCCGCGGGCGACGCCGAACGGGCCGCTAAGGCGATTGAGCACGTCATGCCCACCTTGACGCCCGAACTGCTGCGCCGGTTCTCCGAAGCGACACGCGAACTCTTCAGGAGCGAGAACGGCGCCTATCGCAGAGACTTGATTCGCGCTGTCGCGCAGAAGGTGGAATTGCTATCGCCGCACGAAGCTCGGATCTGCGGATCGAAGGTGGAGCTTCTGAGGACTCTCGCCGCGCACAATGGCGTAGAATCGGCGGCTCTTGTCGTGCCGGGTTTTGTCCGGGAATGGCGCGCCCTGCAGGATTCGAACCTGCGACCGCTCGCTTAGAAGGCGAGTGCTCTATCCAGCTGAGCTAAGGGCGCGCGCTGGCCGGCGAGTCCGCGAGAACCCTAGTGAGTCCAGGGCTGCTTGCGGTTGGCGGCGAAGTTGTCGGCGTAGGCTTTGATGATCCGCTTGGGCGTCTTCGGCTCGAACAGCTGGAACGCGATTTCGTGGCGCTGGGCGTAGGCCACGGCTTCGTCGCGCGTGTCGAAGGTTAGGCGGATCTGGCCGTTCATGTCGCTGGACTGGGTCCAGCCCATCAGCGGATCAGGCTTGCGGGCCGAGGCCGGTTCGAACTCCAGCACCCAGTCCTTGGTCTTGGCCTTGCCGGACTGCATGGCGTTCTTGGCGGGGCGATAGATGCGGGCCAGCATGGACCTCTCCCAAAGTGCCTTACCGATGGTCGGAGCGGCAGGATTTGAACCTGCGACCCTCTGCTCCCAAAACAGATGCGCTACCAGGCTGCGCTACGCTCCGAAACATCGGCAGGCGGCTGCTCTACAGGGGTTCGGCGCGCGGATCAACGGACGTAAGCCTCAGACCTTCGGGAAGATCCTGTGCAAAACCCGATCGCCCGGCAAGATGCCGAGTTGCGCGGCCCGTCCGCCGGCGATCTCGAGCACGCCGAGCACCAGGCCGCCGGACGGCAGCGGCGTTTCGTCGTGCGGGCGCGCGTTACGGACGATCGACAGGATCCGCCCGTCCGGCTGGATGAAAATGATGTCCAGCGGGATCAGGGTGTTCTTCATCCAGTAGGCGGCCGGTTGCGGTCGCTTGTAGGTGAAGAGCATGCCGCGATCGGGGGCGAGCGCCTTGCGGAACATCAGCCCCCTCGCCTGCTCGGCCTGGGTGGCGGCGATCTCGACCTGGAAGCGGGCGCGACCGCGGCTGGTGACGACCTCGACCGTCTCCAGCTTGGCTTGCGCCGCTTGCGCTCCGCCGAAGCCGAGCGCCCACGCGCCTCCCGCCAGGGCAAGGATCGCGCGCCTATCGATCATGCGCTTCGCCACACGTCACCTCGTCCGAAAGCTCATCTCAACAAGACTAGCTTCCGGATCGAGACGGCGGAAGTCAGGCGTCTCCGGCGGTGATCTCGGCGACCACCAGCCCCTTGGGGCCACGGGCGAACCGCACCAGGACGTCATCGCCGGGTTGAAGGTCTTCCAGACCTCCGCGCCGAAGCGTCTCGATATGGACGAAGATGTCGCCCGGCTCGGCGTCGCGCACGACGAAGCCGTAGCCCTTGGTTCGGTTGAACCACTTGACCTTGGCATGCTCGGCCGGCCCTTCCGGGACCAGCGCGCCACGGCCATGACCGTCCGCGCGCGCACCGTCGCGCCGCGGCGGACCGTCGGCGAAGGTTCGCTTCTGCCGCTCGATCGGCATGGGCGCCGAGCTCTCGTCGAGGTTGACGACCTCGCTGACCTGCCAGCCTTTTGGCCTTCGAACCACGTCGCACACGATGACCGCGCCTTCCATGGCGGTTTCGCGCCCGCAATTGCGCAGCGACGTCACATGTAGAAGCACGTCCTTCAGCCCGGTCTGGCCTGGATCATCGGGTATGATGAACCCATAGCCCTTGCCGGCGTCGAACCACTTCACCTTGCCGCTGATGCGCACGAACTCTTCGTGCGCCGCGGCGTCCTGAAAATCGTAACCAGACATCCCACCCCTCTGGCTCGCCTGATCAGCCCATCGGAGCGAGCACACGAGAACAGTGTTCTCGCGTAAGGAGAACCGTCAATGACGAAATCGCGTCAAACGGCCACGCAAGCGTCATCCGCGACATTTCGCCGCAGACACAATCCGGAAACATTCTGAAAAACACAGCCGAAGATGGCAGTCCCTAGGGGAGTCGAACCCCTCTCTCCAGATTGAAAATCTGGCGTCCTAACCGATAGACGAAGGGACCACGTCGCCGCCATCGGCGGGAACATCGTCGTAATATGGCCTCGCGGGTGGCAGTCCCTAGGGGAGTCGAACCCCTCTCTCCAGATTGAAAATCTGGCGTCCTAACCGATAGACGAAGGGACCACGGCCCCGCGAGGAAGCGGGTGTATAGCCGCGCCTCTTGGGCCGCGCAACCCGCTGGAAATCATTTTTTCGCTCCGTCCACATCCTCTGGCGCGGCCCATGAGGATGGACGCGAGAAGCCGCCAGACATGGGGCTAGGCGTAGCGCGCCCGCGGATCGTGAGCGTCCTCGATCTCGAACTGAACTCCGTTGCGGCCCATGTAGTCGTCGGGCTTGAGTCGGCCCGCGACATCCAGCGCGCCGCCGCCGGCGAGCAGCCTCTGCCCGAGCGGCGTTTCGGCGCTGCGCCAGCTGACGGCCTTGATTCGATCCCCCGTCGGACCGACCAGGTCGAGCCGCACGTGCCCGCCCTTCAAGGCCGTCACGCGATCAGGCCGGACCTGGGTCATGGCGAACATCGGCTCAGGATTGCCGGGACCGAAGGGCGCCAGACGCTGGAAGTCGTCGTGCAACGCCCGGCTCGCCGCCCGCGGCTGGAGAAGCACGTCGATCTCCACGGCCTCGGCGCCCGCCGCCTCCATCTCGCCGGCCAAACGCTCTTCGAGAAAGGCCCGGAACTCGGGAATCATCTCGGGGCGAATCGACAGCCCCGCCGCCATGGCGTGCCCGCCGCCCGCCATCAGCAGCCCCGCCTCGAAAGCGGCCTGGATCGCGCGCCCCAGATTCACGCCCGGCTGCGAGCGGCCGGAGCCTTTGCCGACATTGGCCGCGCGGTCGATGCCGATGACCACCACCGGCTTGCGATAGCGTTCGCGAAGACGACCCGCGACGATGCCGATCACGCCCGGATGCCAGTCCTCGCCCGCGACGACGATGACCGGCGCGTCGGGGTTGAGATTGCCGCGCTCCAGAATCGCGGCGGCCTCCTCGACGACCGCGGCCTCGACCGCCTTGCGCTCGGTATTGAGGCCGTCCAGCTCCTCCGCCAGGGCTCGGGCCTCGACCGGATCGTCGGTCGACAGAAGCCGCGCGCCCAGGTCCGACCGCCCGATGCGACCGCCGGCGTTGATCCTGGGGCCAAGAATGAAACCGGCGTGGAACACCGACGGCGGCCCAGAGCCCTTGCCGACCTCGAACAGCGCCTTGAGCCCCGGGTTGGCCCAGGCGCCCATGGTTCGCAGACCCAGCGCCGTCAGGGCGCGATTGAAGCCGACCAGCTGGGTGACGTCGCAGACCTCGCCCAGCGCGACCAGGTCCAGCCATTGGCGCGGATCGGGCTGCGGCCGGGCTTCCGTGAACAACCCCCGCTTGCGCGCCTCGCGGTTGAGGGCGGCCAGCAGGACGAAGGTGACCCCCGCGGCGGCCAAGACCCCCTGCCCGCTCTGGCAGCCGGGCCGGTTCGGATTGACGACGGCGGCGGCCGCGGGCGGGTCTTCGCGCATCAGGTGGTGATCGATGACCACGACCTCGAGCCCGATCTCCCCGGCGCTGGCGATGGCGTCATAGGCGGCGGCGCCACAGTCCAGCGTCACGACCAGCTCGGCGCCGCTGTCGCGGATCTTGCGGAAGGCGGCGGGGCTCGGCCCGTATCCTTCGGTCAGGCGGTCGGGAATGTAGATCGGCAGCTCAACGCCCATATAGCGGAACCACCGGACCAGTTGAGCCGCGCTGGTGGCGCCGTCGACGTCGTAGTCCGCGAACACCATGGTCGGCCGCCCCTGCTCCAGGGCGTCGATCAGGATCTCGGCCGCCCGATCCATGTCGGTGAAGCTGGACGGATCGGGGAACAGCGCCTTCAGGGTCGGGCGCAGGTAGTGCTCGGAGTGCTCGAGAGAAACGCCGCGCGCGGCCAGGGCGCGCGCCAGGGGCTCGATCAGGCCGTGGCGCTGCTGGATATCGCGCACGACCAGAGGATCGGCGGCGCGTTCGCGCCAGGCCCGACCGCTGAGGGAGCGTTCAACGCCGAGGAAGGCGCTGGGAACGAGATTGGAAACACCATCGGCGGCCATGGCGGCAGAGTATCCGGTCATGCGGATTCGCTCCATGCGACACCGCTATGACAGTCGCGGACGCAGGATTAGCCGCGGAGCGTCTCCGACCGGACCTCTTCCACCTCGTTGGCCGAGCCGAGGACCACCGGCACGCGCTGGTGCAGCTTGGTCGGCTGGATGTCGAGGATGCGTTCGGCGCCGTCCGTCGCCTTGCCGCCCGCGCGCTCGACCACCAGGCCCATGGGGTTGGCCTCGTACATCAGGCGCAGCTTGCCCGGCTTGCCCGGCTCGCGGGCGTCCCACGGGTACATGAAGATCCCGCCGCGCATCATGATGCGGTGGACGTCGGCCACCATCGAGGCGATCCAGCGCATGTTGAAGTTCTTGGCGCGAGGACCTTCCTTGCCCTTCAGGCAGCCGTCGATGTAGCGGCGCACGGGCTCGGCCCAGTGGCGCTGGTTCGACATGTTGATCGCGAACTCGGCGGTGTCGGGCTTGATGCTGAGGTCGGGGTGGGTCAGCAGCCACTGGCCGTCGGCGCTCAGTGTGAAGGCGTTGACGCCCTTCGCCAGCGTCAGGACCAGCATCGTCTGCGGACCGTAGACGGCGTAGCCGGCGGCGACCTGGTTGCGGCCAGGCTGCAGGAAGTCCGCTTCGGCGGGCGCGTGGCTCGCGGGCGCCGGCAGCACCGAGAAGATCGTGCCGACCGAGACATTGACGTCGATGTTGCTGGAGCCGTCCAGCGGATCGAAGGTCACGAGATAGCCGCCGACGCGGCCGGTCGGTTCGACCTCTTCCAGCTCTTCCGAAGCCAGGCCCGCGACCGGACCGCAGGCCTTCAGGGCGTCGCTCAGCATGTCGTTGGTGATGACGTCGAGCTTCTTCTGCTCCTCGTCCTGCACGTTCGTGCTGCCGGCCGCGCCCAAGCTTCCGGACAGCGCGCCAGACGAGACGACGCGGCTGATCCGGGCGCAGGTCTCGGCGATAGTCGCAACGACGTCCTTGAGCGCGGCGTCAGCCGGCTCTTTCGAGAGCCAGGCGCTCAGGTCGACAAAGGCGGTCATTCGTATCCTCGAAAGAAAGCAGGACGGCCGCCTCTAGCGGACGACCGTGACAGGAAGGTTTCAGACCTTCCGCTTCATACGCACCTCGCGGACCGTGCCCGTCGAGGAGTTCATCACCAGGGTGTGGGTGTGGACGCAGCCGTCGCGGAAGACGACGCCGTCCACGAGACCGCCGCGCGTCACGCCCGTGGCGGCGAAGATCGCCTCGTCGCGGACGATCTCGTGCAGGTCGTACTTCTTGTCGAGATCGGTCACGCCCCAGCGCGCGGCGCGAGCACGCTCGTCCGCGCTGCGGAACAGCAGGCGGCCCTGGAACTGACCGCCGACGCACTTTAGGGCCGCGCAGGCCAGCACGCCTTCGGGCGCGCCGCCGGAGCCGAGATAGAGGTCGATGCCGGTCGAGGGATCGGTGGTGTTGATCACGCCGGCAATGTCGCCGTCGGTAATCAGGTGGATACGGGCCCCGGCGGCGCGAACCTTGGCGATGATCTCGGCGTGGCGCGGACGGTCGAGCACGCAGACGGTGATCTCGGTGGGCGCGACGCCCTTGGCCTCGGCCAGAGCCTTGACGTTCTCGGCCGGCGAGCGGTCCAGATCGATCACCCCGGCCGGCAGGCCCGGGCCGCAGGCGATCTTGTCCATATAGGTGTCGGGCGCGTTCAGCAGCGTGCCCTTGGGCGCCCAGGCCATGACCGTCAGGGCGTTGGGCTGGGCCTTGGCCGCCAGGGTGGTGCCTTCCAGCGGATCCAGCGCGATGTCGATCTGAGGCCCCTTCCCCGTCCCGACCTTCTCGCCGATGTACAGCATCGGCGCCTCGTCGCGCTCGCCCTCGCCGATGACGATCTCGCCGTCGATGTTCAGCTCGTTGAGCGCATTGCGCATGGCGTCGACGGCGGCCTGGTCGGCGGCCATCTCGTCGCCACGCCCCAGCATCGTCCAGGAGGCGATGGCGGCGGCCTCGGTCACGCGAACGGCGTCCAGGACCAGCGAGCGGTCCAGGGTGTTCGAACTCATCCGTTTCTCCCAGCCTCCGCAGCCGGAGGCCTAGTTCCCAATGTCGCCCTCGGCGCCCGGATTCCCGGGTCGTTAGATGCGCGCGACGCGCAGAAGGCGGGGACGCTCTAGCACGGTCTGCAGCTTTTCGATGCGGCTAATCGCATCCAGCAGCTTCGATTCGGGGGTCGCATGGGTAACGAGCACGATCGGCACCCCGCCCGCGCCTTCGATGGGCTTTTGCAGGAAGCTGTCGATCGAGACGCCGCATTCGGCCAGGGTCTCGGAGATGGCGGCGATCACGCCGGGCTGGTCCTGGACCATGATCCGCAGATAGGCCTTGCCCACGGCGCGGGCGGGATCAATGGCGATGAACGGCTTCAGGTCGCCGGCGGGCGCCTGGAACACCGGACGCACGGCGCGGGTCATCACGTCGGCGATGTCGGCGGCGACGGCGGCCGCCGTTGGGCCAGCGCCCGCGCCGGGCCCCTGGATGAAGATCCGCCCGATCCGGGTGCCCTCGATGAACAGCGCGTTGAGCGCGCCGCCCGCCTGGGCCAGAGGGTGGTCCAGCGGCACCAGCGAAGGATGCACCTTCACCGCGACGCCGTCCTCGGCCTTGGCGGCGCCGGCGATCAGCTTGATGCGATAGCCCAGGTCCTTGGCCAGCTTGATGTCGAGCAGGTCGACCTCGCTGATGCCCTCGATCTCGGCCGCCTCGAAGTTCGGGGCGCAGCCGAAGGCCAGGGCGGCCAGGATGCTGATCTTGTGGCCGGCGTCGAAGCCGCCGACGTCCATGGTCGGGTCGGCCTCGGCATAGCCCAGGCCTTGCGCCTCGCGCAGCACGTCGGCGAACGACCGGCCGGTCTTCTCCATCTCCGAGAGGATGAAGTTGCAGGTGCCGTTGAGGATGCCGGCCACGCTGACGACGTCGTCGCCGACCATGGCCTCGCGCAGCATCTTCACGGCCGGGGTGCCGCCCATGACGGCCGCTTCGAACAGCAGCGGCACGCCCTGGGATTCGGCGAGCGCCGCCAGTTCGGCCCCATGCACGGCGATCAGCGCCTTGTTGGCGGTGACCACCGGCTTGCCGGCCTTCAAGGCGGTCTCGACGGCGGCCTTGGCCGGACCGTCGGAGCCGCCGATCAGCTCGACGAACAGGTCGACGTCCGGCGAGGCGGCCAAGGCCACCGGATCGTCGAACCAGGCGAGGTTGGAGATGTCGACCGTGCGCGGCCGCGACTTCGAGCGGGCCGAGACCGCGGTCACGACGGCCTTGTCGCCGGCGGGCGCGAAGCCGGGGCGCTCGGCCAGGAACTGCAGGAGGCCGCCGCCCACGGTGCCCAGGCCCGCGACGCCGACGCGCCAGGTCTTGTTCGTCATCTTCGAGTCCTCGTTACGCCGTCAGGAAAGGCCTGCCTCAGGCCTGTTCCATCTTGTTGTGGGCCTTGGCCAGGATGGAGTCGGCGTTGGCGATGAATTTCTTCACGTTGCGCGCGGCTTGGCGGATGCGGTGCTCGTTCTCGACCAGACCGATCCGCACATAGCCTTCGCCGTACTCGCCAAAGCCGATGCCGGGGGCGACGGCGACGCCGGCCTCCTCGATCAGCAGACGCGAGAACAGCATCGAGCCCGCCTCGCGATAGGGCTCGGGGATCTTGGCCCAGGCGAACATCGAGGCCGGCGGGTTGGGGATGTCCCAGCCCGCGCCCTGCATCGACTTGATCAGGGTGTCGCGGCGGCTCTTGTAGATGGCGCGGATCTCGTCAACGCAGTCCTGCGGACCGTTCAGCGCGGTGGCGGCCGCCACCTGCACCGGCGTGTACGCGCCATAGTCCAGATAGGACTTCACCCGGGCCAGGGCCGAGCAGATGCGGGCGTTGCCGACCACCATGCCGACGCGCCAGCCGGCCATGGCGTAGGTCTTCGACAGCGAGTTGACCTCGACCGCGATGTCCTTGGCGCCGTCGACCTGCAGCACCGACGGCGGCGGGTTGTTGTCGAAATAGATCTCGCCATAGGCCACGTCGCTGATCACCAGCAGGTCGTGCTTTTTCGCCAGCGCGATGGCGTCCTTGTAGAAGTCCAGGTCCACCCACTGGGCGGTCGGGTTCGACGGATAGGACAGGATCAGCACGCTGGGCGGCGGCACCGAGTGTTTCACCGCGCGGCTGATGTTGGAGAGATACTCCTCCGGCGACAGGGCCGGCACGTGGCGGATGATGCCGCCGGCCATGATGAAGCCGAAGGCGTGGATCGGATAGGCCGGGTTCGGGCAGATGATGACGTCGCCCGGGCCGGTCAGGGCCTGGGCGAGGTTGGCGAAGCCTTCCTTCGAGCCCAGGGTCGCGATCACCTCGGTGTCAGGGTTCAGCTTCACGCCGAAACGGCGGCCATAGTAGTTGGCCATCGCCTTGCGCAGGCCCGGGATGCCCTTGGAGGCCGAATAGCGGCCCGCCTTCGGGTCCCTGGCGGTTTCGATCAGCTTGTCGACGATATGCTGCGGCGTCGGCATGTCGGGATTGCCCATGCCGAAGTCGATGATGTCGGTCCCTTCGGCGCGTAGGCGCGCCTTGATCTTGTTGACCTCTTCGAAGACATACGGCGGCAGGCGGCGGATACGGTGAAAATCGGTGCTCATGACGGCTCGTTGCGCCGCGTCGGCGCTTTGGGAGCGAAAAGTCGGGCATGGATAGACCCCGAGCGGGGTCAAGCCAAGCCGGTTCAAGGAAGATTATGCCTCCGTCGCCCTATTGGGGCTGGGACGGAGGCGCGCTAGCTCGGCCGCGGGCTGCGCGGGCGAAGGCTTCGGTGTTGGCGCGGTCGGTGTCCGTCGGCGCTTCGAAGGCCGGCGGCGTGACGTCGCGACGAGCCTTGGCGGCGTAGGATTCGGTTTCCTTGAGTTCCCAGGTCGAGGGCGCGGTGGCGCGCGCCAGGGCGTCGCCGGCGGCCTGCTGCTGGGCGACGGCGCCGCGAATCTGGTCGGCGCTGGGAATGTCGCTCGGGATCGCCGGGATCTCGGAAAGCTTGAGGCGCGCGCTCTTGGTCTTGGCGGCGGTGGCGACGGCGGCGGCCACGGGAGAGCTCGGGTCCACCGGCGCGGTCTTGAACGGGCTCGCACAGGCGCTCGCGCCGGCCGCCAAGCCGACGATTAGACCGAAACGCAGGATTTTGCGGGTTTCGCCGTTCATTGGTTCTGGTCTTATGCGATGATCGCGGCGAGCGGAAGGCGTTCGACGTTGCTTTTCGCGAACTGGCTTTGGACAAGCGGAGGAAACCTCATGGCCACGGCGAAGGCCGCCCCCAAGCCCAAGAAAAAAGCCGCGCCCAAGACAGACAAGAGTCAGGCCAAGGCCCCACCCAAGAAAGCTCCTTCGCCAGAGACCCCGCCGCCGCCGAAGACCGAGTCGCCGAATCCGGCCGCCGGCGCCCCGCCCCTGCCCCCGTTCGACACGCTGCTGTCGCCCGAGCAGGTGAAGCTGGTCGAGACTCTCTCGGCCAACCTGGCGCGCGCGGCCGTCACGGCCCAGGGCGCGATCGCCGAGGCGGCGCTGCGTCAGGCCGATCGCCCCGCCGCCCTGACGCCCGACCCCTTCCACGTCGCCCCGGCCCTGAACGAGGTGATGACCCGCCTCGCCGCCCAGCCCGACCGGCTGATGCGGGCGCAGGCCGACCTGTTCTCGCGCTACATGGATCTTTGGCAGTCGGCCGCCCGCCGCGCCGCCGGCGAGCAGGTCGCACCGGTGGTCACGCCGGCCGCCGGCGACAAGCGGTTTAACGATCCCGATTGGGCGTCGAACCCGATGTTCGACATGATGAAGCAGTCCTACCTGCTGTCGTCTAACTGGCTGAACAGCCTGGTGGCCGAGGTGGACGGCGTCGATCCGGCCACCAAGCGGCGGGTCGAGTTCTTCACCAAGATGCTGACCGACGCCTTCTCCCCGTCGAACTTCCTGATGTCGAACCCCGCCGCCCTGCGCGAGGCGGTCCAGACCCAGGGCCAGAGTATCCTCCGGGGCATGGAGAACTTCGCCGCCGACCTGGAGCGCGGCGGCGGTCAGCTGGCGATCAGCCAGACGGACCTGGCCAAGTTCAAGGTCGGCGAGAACGTCGCCACGGCCTCCGGCAAGGTCGTCTATCAGAACGATATCCTGCAGCTGCTGCAGTTCGATCCCAGCACCGAGACGGTCTGCGAAATCCCGCTGCTGATCTTCCCGCCGTGGATCAACAAGTTCTACATCCTGGACCTTCGCCCGGATAACTCGATGATCCGCTGGCTGACCAGCCAGGGCTTCACGGTGTTCGTCGCCTCCTGGGTCAATCCGGACCGCAAGCTCGCCGACAAGACCTTCGAGGACTACATGATCGAGGGCGTCTACGACGCCACCCAGCAGGTCATGACCCAGTGCGGCGTCGATAAGGTCAACACGGTCGGCTACTGCATCGGCGGCACCCTGCTGTCGGTCGCCCTGGCCCACATGGCGGCGCGTGGCGACAAGCGGATCAACTCGGCCACCTTCTTCGCCGCCCAGCAGGACTTCGCCGAGGCCGGCGACCTCTTGCTGTTCACCAACGAGGAATGGCTGCGCTCGATCGAGCAGCAGATGGATCTGGCCGGCGGCTTCCTGCCCAGCCAGTCGATGGCCGACACCTTCAACGCCCTGCGCGGCAACGACCTGATCTGGTCGTTCTTCGTCAGCAACTACCTGATGGGCAAGGAGCCCCGCCCCTTCGACCTGCTGTTCTGGAACGCCGACCAGACGCGGATGCCCAAGGCGCTGCACCTGTTCTACCTGCGCAACTTCTACAAGGATAACGCCCTGGCCAAGGGCGAGCTGACGATCGGCGGCGAGCGGCTGGACCTGTCGAAGGTCAAGGTCCCGATCTTCGTGCAGTCCTCCAGGGAGGACCACATCGCGCCCTATCGCAGCGTGTTCCGCGGCGCGAAGCTGTTCGGCGGCCCGGTGACCTTCATGATGGCCGGCTCCGGCCACATCGCCGGGGTGATCAACCCGCCGGGCGCCAACAAGTATCAGCACTGGATCAACGAGCAGAAATGCGAGTCGGTCGAGGTCTGGCAGGCCGGCGCCAAGGAGTTCCCCGGGTCCTGGTGGCCTTACTGGGGCGAATGGCTGAAGGCCCGCTCCGGCGGCCAAGTCCCTGCCCGCGATCCGTCCAAGGGCAAGCTGAAGCCGCTGGAGGACGCGCCGGGCAGCTTCGTGCTGGTGAAGTCATGAAGCGGTTGCCGGCCTTGCTGATCGCCCTGGGCGCTCTGGCGGCGACCGCGCCCGCCGACGCCCAGCGCCTCCGCGATCGGATCGCCGAGCGGGCAGCCGTCCGGGCGGAGGCCAAGCTGGCCAGCGCTCCGGCGCCGGAAGGCGTGCTGCGCGACCTCAACGTCCCGTATGGGCCCGACAAGGCCCAGGTCTTCGACGTTTATCGCCCCAAGGCCGCCCATAACGCGCCGATCGTGGTGATGGCCCACGGCGGCGGCTGGCGGATCGGCGACAAGGCCATGGGTAAGGTGGTCGACAACAAGGTTCCCTGGCTGGCCGGCCAAGGGTTCATCTTCGTCTCGGTGAACTATCGGATGCTGCCGGACGCCGACGTGGCGACCCAGGCGCGGGACGTGGCCCGGGCGATCGCCGCCGTTCAAGCCAAGGCCTCCGCCTGGGGCGGCGATCCGTCAAAAGTGGTGCTGATGGGCCACTCGGCCGGCGCTCACCTGGTCTCCCTGCTGGCCGCCGATCCGACGATCGCCGCCCAGGAGGGCGCCAAGCCCTGGCTGGGCGTCGTGGCCTTGGACAGCGCGGCCATGGACGTGCCGACGATCATGAGCCAGCGCCACATGAA
>JAYRLX010000511.1:0-2333 GCA_041905125.1 Caulobacter sp.
ACGCCTCGCGGGTCAGGACGTCCGAGGGCTTCAGGTCCTCCTTGACCATCTCGACGATGCGCAGGCCCGTGCGATAGGCGTTCTCCTGCCGGTCGCGGTACGGGGCCGGGATCGCCGCCGAGCCGGGCAGCGACATGCCCAGCGCCTCGGTCAGCGAGTTCATGGTCGTGGCCGTGCCCATGGTGTTGCAGTAGCCGGTCGAAGGGGCCGAGCTGGCCACCAGCTTGATGAAGCCGGCGTTGTCGATCTCGCCGGCCGCCAGCATCTCGCGGGCCTTCCAGACGATGGTGCCCGAGCCCGTCCGCTGGCCCTTGTGCCAGCCGTTCAGCATCGGACCGACCGAGAGCGCGATGGCCGGGATGTTCACCGTCGCCGCCGCCATCAAACAAGCCGGCGTCGTCTTATCGCAGCCGATGGTCAGCACCACCCCGTCCAGCGGATAGCCGTAGAGCAGCTCGACCAAACCGAGGTACGACAGATTGCGGTCCAGCCCGGCCGTCGGCCGCTTGCCCGTCTCCTGGATCGGATGAACCGGGAACTCCAGCACGATGCCGCCCGCGCTGCGGATCCCTTCCCTCACCCGCTCGGCCAGCACCAGGTGGTGGCGGTTGCACGGCGAAAGATCCGACCCGGTCTGGGCGATGCCGATGATCGGCTTGCCCGACTGCAGCTCCTCCAGCGTCAGGCCGAAGTTCAGATAGCGCTCCAGATAAAGCGCCGTCATGTCGATGTTGTCCGGATTGTCAAACCACGCACGCGAACGAAGGGTGCGGGAGGAGACGGGGTCGGCGCTCATGACATTCCTTGACGACGCTATGCGCCCGCGCCCCTGGCAAGGCGGGCCGGAGGTAGGGCGGATTTGTATTATAATATTTGTCTGACTATCGTCGCTTCCCAGGTCCGTCAATGATCGCGAGCGATGTTCGGCCAAGACATCGGCCCGAATGGCCCGATGCCTCAAACGAGGTTTGACAGGACCGGCGGCGACGGTATTTGTCAGACTATTATAGGCTAGGAGCTTTCGCCATGGTGTTCAGGTTCGTGCAGTTGAAGACCGGCGACGGCGAACGGCGGCTGGCGGCGGTCGACGACTCCGGCCGCGCCCGGCGCGTGATGGTCGCCGACACGCTCTACGCCCTGGCCCAATCGGCCATCGGCGTGAACGCGACCTTGGCCGAGGCGGCCCAAGCGCGCGAACTCGGCGAAGAGATCGATATCCCCGCCGCCGTGGCCGAAGGCCGGGTCCTGGCGCCGATCGACCATCCCGACACCGCCCACCTGCTGCTGACGGGTACGGGCCTGACCCACCTCGGCTCGGCCGAGGGGCGCGACAAGATGCACAAGGCCGCTCAGGCCGGAGAACAGCTGACGGACTCGATGCGGATGTTCCTGATGGGCGTCGAGGGCGGCAAGCCGGCGCCGGGCCAGGAGGGCGTGCAGCCGGAGTGGTTCTACAAGGGCGACGGCCAGCAGCTGGTCGGCCCCGGGCAGCCCCTCACCTCGCCGGCCTTCGCCAAGGACGGCGGCGAGGAGCCGGAGATCGCCGGCGTCTATCTGATCGGTCCGGACGGAACGCCGCACCGCTTGGGCTTCTGCCTGGCCAACGAATTCTCCGACCACGTGATCGAGCGCGGCAACTACCTGTGGCTGGCCCACTCGAAGCTGCGCCAGGCGGCGCTGGGCCCGGAACTGCTGACCGGACCGCTGCCCGAGGACGTGCGCGGCGCCAGCCGCATCCTGCGCGACGGCGCGGTCGCCTGGGAAAAGCCGTTCCTGTCCGGCGAGGCGAACATGTCCCACGCGATCGCCAATCTCGAGCATCACCACTTCAAGTACGACCTGTTCCGCCGCCCGGGCGACGTGCACGTCCACTTCTTCGGCACCGCGACCCTGTCATTCTCGGAAGGCTTCCAGACCAAGGTCGGCGACGTGTTCGAGATCGAGGCCAAGCCCTTCCTCTATCCGGTGCGCAATCCGCTGAGCCAGGCGGCCGAGCGCCCCGTTACGGTGCGCGCGCTGTGACGCCGATCCGCCTGGCGCTCGTCGGCCTGGGCAAGATCGCCCGGGACCAGCACCTGCCCTCCATCGCGGCCGATCCGCGCTTTGAGCTGGTCGCCGTCGTCAGCCGCAACGCCGAGCTGGACGGCGTCGCCCACTTCACCGACCTGGCGGCTCTGCTGGCTAGCGACGTGGCGGTCGACGCCGTGGCGCTCTGCACGCCGCCGCAGCCACGCCACGCCCTGGCCCACATGGCCCTGGCCGCCGGCAAGCACGTGATGCTGGAAAAGCCGCCCGGCGCGACGCTGAGCGAAGTCGAGGACCTGCGCCAGGCC
>JAYRLX010000059.1:0-7695 GCA_041905125.1 Caulobacter sp.
ATCGGCCCGGCGCTGCGCCCCCTGCTGCCGCTCTACGCCTTCGACCGAACTCCCCCCAGAACGCCTTGAGCGGTATCGGGTTTGACCCGCGCGGCAAGCAGGTTACACAAACCCTAGAAGTTACTGCTTCACCCAGGGGACATCGTTGACGTCGCGCGTTTCGCCCGCGGCCGCCCTCGCGGCGGCCTTCATCGCACTATGGTCCGCTCTGGGTTCGGAGGCGCGCGCGCAGGACGCCACGCCGACATCGCCGCCCGCCAGCGACGCGCCCGCCGCCGAGCAAGGTCCCCGTCCCTATTCCAGCCTCCGCCCCCGCCGCGTCCGTCCCACCCCGCGGCCCGCTGAATCGCCCAAGCCCGCGACCGCCGCGGCGACGCCTCAGGCGCCGAGCGTTCCCGCCGCCCAGCCGGTGGCGGTCGGCGTCGCGCCCCTGCCCCGCCCCGAACTCGAAGCCTTCGTCGACGGCGTGGTGCAGCGCGCCATGGCCCGGGACCACATCGCCGGCGTGACCATCTCGGTGGTCCAGAACGGTCAGGTGGTGCTGAAGAAGGGCTACGGCTTCGCCAATCTCGGCCAGCGCCGCCCCGTCGATCCCGACAAGACCCTTTTCCGCATCGCCTCGATCTCCAAGACGTTCACCTGGATCGCCCTGATGAACGAGATCGAGTCGGGCCACATGCGCCTCGACGGTCCAGTGAACCTCTACCTGCCCGAGCCGCTGCAGCTGAAGGACCAGGGCAAGAAGACTCAGGTCCGCCTGCGCGACCTGATGACCCATACCGGCGGCTTCGAGGACCGCGCGATGGGGCAGCTGTTCGAGCGCGATCCCAACCGCATCCGCCCCCTGGCGGACTATCTGCGCCAGGAGCGCCCGCGCCGCGTTCGCGAGCCCGGCCTGCTGCCCAGCTATTCGAACTACGGCGTCGCCCTGGCCGGCGCGGCCGTCGCCAACGTCACCGGCAAGCCGTTCGAGCAGCTGATCAGCGAGGAGATCATCCTGCCGACCGGCATGCGCCATACGACCTTCCGCGAGGCGCGGCCGTGGCGCGACAACCTGCCGGCGCCGATGTCCGAAGAGCTGGCCGCCGAGCTGTCCGACAGCTTCTCCTGGACGTCGCTGGGCTGGAAGGTGCAGCCGCGTGAGTTCATCGGCCAGGTGGCGCCGGCCGGTTCGGCCTCGAGCACCGCTGGCGACATGGCCAGGTATATGACCCTGCTGCTGAACGACGGCGTGATCGACGGCAGGACTGTGTTCTCGCCGAAGACCGCCCAGGCCTTCCGCACGCCCATGTACCGCCCCGCGCCGGAAGCGGCCGGTTGGAACGCGGGCTTCCAGGACATCCCGCTGCCCGGTGGCCGTCGCGGCTTCGGCCACGCGGGGGCGACGCTCTTCTTCCATTCGAACATGGTCATCGCGCCGGATCTGGGCCTGGGCGTCTTCATCTCGGTCAACACCGACAGCGGCGTGAACCTGCCGGCCACCCTGCCCGCGACGATCATCGAGCACTTCTACGCCAAGCCGCCGGCGGTCCCGCCCGCCAGCGCCATGACCTACGAGCAGGCCAAGCTCTATGAAGGCGACTACCTGACCACGCGTCGCGCCTATGGCGGGCTGGAGGGCTTCATCAACCGCGTGATCGGGCGGGCCACGGTGCGGGCGACCCCGGACGGCCGCCTGTCCATCAGCGAGGGCGGTTCGGCCGCGCTCTTCAATGCGGCCGGGCGACCCGGCGTGTTCAAGGCCGTGGATGGTCCGCTGATCATCGTGTTCGACGCCAATGGCGACCGTCCGTCGCGCTTCTACGCCGCGCGCGGTTTCGCGACCTATGAGCGGATCGGACCCATGCGGTCCGCGACCCTGCTGGTGGCGACGGTGGCCCTGGCCGGGCTCGCCAGCCTGGCCACCGTGCTGGGAACCATTGTCCGCAACCGCCGTGAAGCGCGCCAGACGCCGGTCCAGGCGCGCGCCAGCCAGATGCAGACCGCTCAGGCCGTGCTGTGGCTGATCTCGGCCTTCTGCATGGGCGTCTTCGCGATCCGATCGTCCGACCAGACGGCGGCCTTCTTCGGCTGGCCCAGCGGCTGGCTGCTCAGCGCCTCGGCCTGCGCCCTGGTCGCGGCCTTGATGTCGGTGCTGACCCTCGGGGCCCTGCCCATGGTGTGGCGCGGCGGCCGCCGGGTCGACAGCTGGACCGCCGGCCGCAAGGTGGCCTTCACCTTCACCGCCCTGCTGTTCGTCCTGCTCAGCGTGCTGCTGGGGCTGTGGGGCTACCTGCTGCCCTGGAGCTGAGGGTCTTCCTCAGCCTTCCAGGGTGCGCCGCATCAGGTTGGTGCTCAGCTTGCGCACCTGGATGACGATCCGCTCGCGATCGCCCGGCCGTCGCTCGACCAGCAGCCGGGCGACCTGGGCGTCGTCGTGGAAGGCGTACCCCTTGATGGCGTCCAGCAGCGCCTTGGCCAGGTTGTCGAGGTCCATCCAGGGCGGCTCACCGACATATTCCATTCCGATCTCGACGCTGAACTCGCCCCAGGCTGGACGCGAGCCGCGCCAGGACTTGCGGAAGAACTCGTAGATCAGCGGCTTGTAGTACTTGCCCTGGGTCGTCAGGCCGTCGACGACCAGCGTCAGCTCCCCGCCCGCCTCGCGGGCTCGCACCTTGCCGTGGTGGGTCCAGTCCGTGCCATCTAGCGCCTGGCTCACGCGTTCATCATCCCGGCCAGGGCCATCACCGTGTTCCAGTTGCGCGTCGTCCCCACGGGCGAACGCTTGGTCTTCTTCCAGTCCCGATCCAACACCGAGTCGGCCATGCTGATCGGGAAGTCCAGATAGAGCTCGCAGGCGCCGACCACAAAGCGTTCCGGGCCGGTGATCGCCGCGCGCAGGATCGCCTCGTCGTCGGCCGGCAATGGAGCCTTCAGGAAGTTCACGATCACATGGCTGGGGTGGTCGACGGCCTCGGCCTTGAACGGATTGCCGTCAATGATCGCCCGGATCTGCGCCGGCGACCGGACCATGAAGTCGGTCCGCAGCCCCATCCGCGCCTCCAGGGCGTCCTCCAGGGCCTGCTCCAGCGCCGGGCCGCCTTCGTGATCGCCCCACAGCACCAGATTGCCGCTGGCCAGATAGGTCTTGGCCTCCTTGAAGCCCGTATCCCGCGCGATTCCGAGCAGGTCGTCCTTCAGCACCTTGCGCTTGCCGGTGTTGATCGAGCGGGGCAGCGCCACATAAGGGCTCATCCGGGTCTCCTTCGCGTGGGCGAACATTGCCCTCCCGGCGCTCAAGGTCTAGACCGCGCTCGACCGTTTTTCCGGAGACCGCCGCATGACCGCCACGCGCACCGAGACCGACACCTTCGGCCCCATCGAAGTCGCCGCCGACCGCTACTGGGGCGCGCAAGCCCAGCGCAGCCTGGGCAACTTCAAGATCGGCTGGGAGAAGCAGCCCCTGCCGGTCGTCCGGGCCCTGGGCATCGTCAAGCGCGCCGCCGCCGAGACCAACACCAAGCTCGGCAAGCTGGATCCGAAGCTGGCCGAGGCCATCATCCAGGCCGCCAACGAGGTTATCGACGGCAAGCTGAACGACCACTTCCCGCTGGTCGTCTGGCAGACCGGCTCGGGCACCCAGTCGAACATGAACGCCAACGAGGTGATCTCGAACCGCGCCATCGAGATCCTGGGCGGCGAGATGGGCAGCAAGAAGCCCGTCCACCCGAACGACCACGTCAACATGAGCCAGTCGTCGAATGACACCTATCCGACGGCCATGCACGTGGCGTGCGCCGAGCAGATCGTCCGCGACCTGCTGCCGGCCCTGAAGCACCTGCACACCGCGCTGAAGGCCAAGTCGGACGCCTGGGCGGACATCATCAAGATCGGCCGCACCCATACGCAGGACGCCACCCCGCTGACGCTGGGCCAGGAGTTCGGCGGCTACGCCCAGCAGGTCGAGAACGGCATCGAGCGCATCGAGCAGACCCTGCCCAAGCTGATGCAGCTGGCCCAGGGCGGCACCGCCGTCGGCACCGGCCTGAACGCCCCGATCGGCTTCGCCGAGGGCGTCGCCGAAGCCATCGCCGCGATTACCGGCCTGCCCTTCACGACCGCTCCGAACAAGTTCGAGGCCCTGGCCGCCCACGACGCCATGGTCTTCAGCCACGGCGCGATCAACACGGTCGCCGCCAGCCTGTTCAAGATCGCCAACGACATCCGCTTCCTGGGCTCGGGCCCGCGCGCCGGCCTTGGCGAGCTGTCGCTGCCGGAAAACGAGCCCGGCTCGTCGATCATGCCGGGCAAGGTCAACCCGACCCAGTGTGAGGCTCTTACCCAGGTCTGCGTGCAGGTGTTCGGCAACCACGCCGCCCTGACCTTCGCCGGCAGCCAGGGTCACTTCGAGCTGAACGTCTTCAACCCGGTGATGGCCTATAACTTCCTGCAGTCGGTCCGCCTGCTGGCCGACGCGGCGATCAGCTTCACCGACAACTGCGTGGTCGGCATCGAGCCGCGCATCGATAACATCAAGAAGGGCGTCGAGAACTCGCTGATGCTGGTCACGGCGCTGAACGGCCGCCTGGGCTATGACATCTGCGCCAAGATCGCCAAGACCGCGCACAAGAACGGCACGACGCTGCGCGAAGAGGCCGTCGGCGGCGGCTATCTGACGAACGAGGAGTTCGACCAGTACGTCCGCCCGGAAAAGATGGTCTCGCCGGGCTGAGGCTCGAGAATCCGACAACGATCGAGGGGTCGCCGCGAGGCGGCCCCTTTTTCGTATGCGTCTACCGCCTGACGACCTCCAGCCCGACCGGCGCCAGGGCGATGCGGGCCAGCTGCAGGTCCTTGATGGCGAAGGGGATGCCGATAATCGTGATCGCCTCGGCGCAGGCGACCACGACGTGGCCGAGGGCCAGCCACCAGCCGGCCAGGACGAACCAGATGACGTTCAGCCCACAGCCCAGCGGGCCTGTGCCTAGGTCGTGGCGGCCGGTCAGGATCTCGCGGCTGACGATCTCCTTGCCGAACGGCCAGAAGGAGAAGCCGGCGATCCGCCAGGCCGCGCCGGCATAGGGCAAGCCCACGATCGTGATGGCCAGCAGGACGCCGGCGAACAGCCAGCCCAGGCCCATGACGAAGCCGCCGAAGAAGAACCAGAGAACGTTCAGAAGAAAGCGGATCAAGGCGTCGTCCCCGTCAGGCCAAGCCGGCCTCTCACCGCTTAGGTGGCCTTGTTCCGCCCGCCTGTGAAGATCGCCCTAGCCGGATTACGCCGAATTCACCGCACGATCCGAAGCGCCGCCAGGTCTAGGCCGTCCGGCTGACCGCGAAGTCGGCCAGGCTTTCCAGCGCCTCGCGCCAGTCGTTGGCCGGGAAGATCGCCAGGGCGGCCTTGGCCTTGTCGGCGTACTCGGTCGCCAGGTCCAGGGTCGCGTCCAGCGCGCCGGTGCCGATGATCAGCTCGCGGGCGCGGCGGAAGTCGGCTTCGGTCTGCTCGCGGCGACCAACGGCGCGCTCCCAGAACTCGGCCTCGCGCGGACCCGAGCGGGCGATGGCCAGCAGCAGCGGCAGGGTGGCCTTGCCTTCGCGGAAGTCGTCGCCGGCGTTCTTGCCCAAGGTCTCGGTCGCGCCGCCGTAGTCCAGCGCGTCGTCGACCAGCTGGAAGGCCAGACCCAGGTGCAGGCCGTAGGCCTTGAACGCGTCGGTCTTGGCCGCGTCGACGCCGGCCGAGACCGCGCCGGCCTCCGAGGCCGCGGCGAACAGCTCGGCCGTCTTGGCCTGGATGATCTCGAGGTACAGCGCCTGCGACAGGTTCAGGTCGTGGCTGCGCATCAGCTGCATGACCTCGCCCTCGGCGATGACGCGGCTGGCGCGGGCCAGGATCTCCAGCGCCTTCATCGAGTTGGTCTCGACCATCAGCTCGAAGGCGCGAGCGAACAGGAAGTCGCCGACCAGCACGCTCTGCGCCCCGCCCCAGATCAGGTGCGCGGCGACCTTGCCGCGACGCAGGGCGCTGCCGTCGACGACGTCGTCATGCAGCAAGGTGGCAGTGTGGATGAACTCGACGGCGGCCGCCAGCTTCAGGCAGTGGTCGTTATCCGAGCCCGCCAGACGCGCGGCGGCGACGGTCAGCAGCGGGCGCAGGCGCTTGCCGCCCGCGGCGATCAGGTGCTCGGCCAGGGCCGGGATGATCGGCACGTCGCTCTGCATCCGCTCGGTGATCAGGCGGTTGACGCCGACCATGTCGGTCTCGGCGAGGCGCACGAGACGATCCACCGAGCCCGACGTCCGGGGGAGGGTCGCTGCGGCTGCGTCCAAAACCATGATCTCCTTGCGGCGTCCCTCTCTTCGCTATCCGGAGGGATCTACCGTTGCGAGGGACAATGGTGGCGGGATAGGTCAGGGTCAAGGCGAGCACAAGGCCCCAAAAGCATTGGACGATCGGCAGGTGACGGAGGATCGGGTTCTGGGAGGCCGCGTGCGGCTGCGCCAGAAGGCCGACGGCTACAGGGCCGGCATGGACGCGGCGCTGCTGGCGGCCGCCTGCGACGCCCTGCCCGGCCAGCGTGTGCTGGAGCCTGGCTGTGGCGTCGGCGGGGCCCTGCTGGCCGCCGCGACCCGTCGCCCGGAGGCCTTGTTCCAGGGCGTCGAGCGCGACCCGGCCCACGCCGCCCTGGCGACCGAAAACGCCGACCTCAACGCGCTGTCGGCGCGAGTCGCCATCCAGACGGCCGATGTCGATTCGGGCTTCCGGGCCCTGGGCCTGCCGGTCTTCGACGCGGTGATGGCTAATCCGCCGTTCTTCGACGACCCCGCGACCCTGCGCGCCCCTCACCCCGCCAAGAGCGGCGCCTGGATGGCCGACGGCGGCCTGAAGGCCTGGACGACCTTCTGCCTGAAGGCCGTGCGCGAGGGCGGGACGATCACCATCATCCATCGCGCCGACCGGCTGGCCGACATCCTGGCCCAGCTGGCCCCCAAGGCCGGCTCGTTCCGCATCCGCCCGATCGCCCCGTTCGCCGACGCCCCGGCCAAGCGGGTGCTCGTCCGCGCGATCAAGACCGGCAAGGCGCCGCTCGTCTTGCTGCCGCCGCTGGTGCTGCACGACCGCGAGGGGGGCAAGCACACGACGGAGGCCGAGGCGATCCTGCGGGGGGAAGCGGCGCTGGGGTGGTGAGGCGCACGGCTTCGCCGCTTCACGCGGTGAGCCGCTGAAGGGATGGAAGGGACGCGGAGCGCCGGACATCCGTCCGGAGGTTTGGATAGTGATTACCGTTTCGACGAAGCCAGACGCTCCGCGCAGCCGTTATCCGGTGAGCCCTCGACGCGCGGGGTTTTAACCCGCTTCCGAAAGAAGCCCCCGACGGGCGGGTCGGAGCGACGAACCCCGGTCCCGGAACGCCCGGGCGATTTCAGCCCAGGCCTGCCGCGCCGCCGAAATCCTCGCCGCCAGGGCTTCGTCCCGTGTTTCAGGGAGCCTGCGCCTGGATCCGCCGCGAAGACGTCTTCCCCAAGCTAAGGAAGACCGGCGAGCGCTTCCCGCTCGACCACCCCCGACGGCCGTCACGATCGCCGGCCGGACGTCCCTTCCGCGCTATCGGGTAAGGAAGAGTATGGCGGGGGATTCAACGCGGATCACAGAGCGGCGTGTAAAAGTAAGAAGCCTTTGAAATCGTTAGGTTCGATTCCGGATACGCGGATCAT
>JAYRLX010000059.1:7717-13045 GCA_041905125.1 Caulobacter sp.
CCTGGCCACGCCCCCCTCCGGTCCTTCGGACCACCTCCCCCACAGGGGGAGGATTTTGAGGCGCATCTCTCAGCCGCCGTAGGGCGGAGAACACCAGATAGTTCGTGAAATTGTCTCCCGCGCCCTTTAGGACTCAATGCTTATCGATACGTCCAAACTCTACCAGGTGACTTGATGCACGACCGCGCCGGCCTTCGCGCTCTTCCGGAAGATCTTGTCGATCTCGGCGCCCTGATTAGCGCCTATTACGAGATCCAGCCGGATGTCTCGAACCCCGCGCAGAAGGTCGTGTTCGGCACCTCGGGCCACCGGGGCTCCAGTCTGGACGGCGCCTTCAACGAAGCGCACATCCTGGCCGTCACCCAGGCGATCGTCGAATACCGCGCCGCCCAGGGCGTCACCGGCCCGCTGTTCGTCGGCCGCGACACCCACGGCCTGTCCGAGCCCGCCTGGCGCTCGGTGCTGGAGGTGCTGGCGGGCAATGGCGTCGAGACCCTGGTCGACTCTCGCGACGGCTTCACCCCGACCCCGGCGGTGTCGCACGCCATCCTGACCCATAACCGCCAGGGCGGACGGCAGGCCGACGGCCTGCTGCTGACGCCCTCGCACAATCCTCCGCGCGACGGCGGCATCAAGTACAATCCGCCGTCGGGCGGTCCGGCCGGCTCGGACGCCACCTCGGCCATCGCCGCCCGCGCCAACGAACTGCTGGCCCAGGGCCTGGCCGGCGTGAAGCGCGTCCCGTTCGAGACCGCCCGCAAGGCCGTCGGCGACTACGACTTCCTGGGCCACTATGTCGACGACCTGCCGGCGGTGATCGACATCGCCGCCATCCGCGCGGCCAAGGTGCGGATCGGCGCCGATCCACTGGGCGGCGCGGCCGTCGCCTATTGGGGCGCAATCGCCGAGCGGCACGGCCTGGACCTGACCGTGGTCAACGAAGCCGTCGACCCGCGCTGGGCGTTCATGCCGCTCGACACCGACGGCAAGATCCGCATGGACTGCTCATCCGCGTCGGCCATGGCCAATCTAATCGGGATCATGAAGGACGGGGCGGCTTATGACGTCGCCACCGGGAACGACGCCGACGCTGACCGCCACGGCATCGTCACGCCCGACGGCGGTCTGATGAATCCCAACCACTATCTGGCCGCGGCCATCTCGTACCTGTTCAGCCATCGCCCGGGCTGGGGCGCGGAAACGGCGGTCGGCAAGACCCTGGTCTCGTCCTCGATGATCGACCGGGTGGTCGCGGGCCTGGGCCGTCGGCTGCTGGAGGTGCCGGTCGGCTTCAAGTACTTCGTCCCCGGCCTGCTGGACGGCTCGGTCGGCTTCGGCGGCGAGGAGTCGGCCGGCGCCGCCTTCCTGCGCCACGACGGCGGGGTGTGGACCACCGACAAGGACGGCATCCAGCTGGCCTTGCTGGCCGCCGAGATCCAGGCGGTGACGGGCCAGAGCGCCAGCCAGCTCTACAAGGGCCTGACCGAAAAGTACGGCGCGCCGGCCTATGCCCGCGTCGACGCCCCGGCCAGCCGCGAGGAGAAGGCGCGCCTCGCGAAGCTCAGCCCCAGCGACGTCTCGGCCAAGACCCTGGCCGGCGAGGCGATCACCGACATCCTCACCGCCGCGCCGGGCAATGGCGAGGCGATCGGCGGCCTGAAGGTCTGTACGCAGAACGCCTGGTTCGCCGCGCGGCCCTCGGGCACCGAGGACGTCTACAAGGTCTATGCGGAGTCGTTCCTGGGTCCGGACCACCTGAAGCAGGTCCAGGCCGAGGCGCGCGAGGTGGTGGCGGGCGCGCTGGCGGGGTAGCCCTGCGCCTTCGCACGGTTTATACGCCGCGCCATGTTTGAAGGCCTCTCCCCCCTCGCCCGCGACGCCCGCTCCTGGCCCTTCGAGCAGGCGCGCGCCACGATCGCCCGCGTCCTGCGCGTGCGCCTCCCCGACCGCGCCGACCAGGAAGCCGCCAAGGCCCTGATCGACGCCGGCAAGACCGATGAGGCGGTGAAAGCCTATCCGGCCCTCTCCAAGGCCGTGATCTTCGAGACCGGCTACGGGCCGTCGGGCCTGCCGCACCTGGGCACCTTCGGCGAGGTCGCGCGCACCACGATGGTGCGCAGCGCCTTCCGCGCCCTGACCGACGAGGCCATCCCGACCCGCCTGATCGCCTTCAGCGACGACATGGACGGCCTGCGCAAGGTTCCCGAGAACATCGAGAACAAGCAGCCGCTGATCGAGGACCTGGGCAAGCCGCTGACGGTCGTCCGCGACCCGTTCGGCACCCACGACAGCTTCGGCGCCCACAACAACGCCCGCCTGCGCGCGTTCCTGGACAGCTTCGGCTTCGAGTACGAGTTCGTCAGCTCGACCGCCTGCTACAAGGGCGGGATGTTCGACGCGACCCTGCTGACCGCCCTGGAGCGCTTCGACGCGATCCAGAAGGTCATGCTGCCGACCCTGGGCGAGGAGCGCCGCGCGACCTATTCGCCGTTCCTGCCGATCAGCCCGACCACCGGCCGGGTGCTGCAGGTCCCGACCCTGGAGCGCAACGTCGAGAAGGGCACGATCGTCTTCCAGGACGAGGACGGCCGCAATGTCGAGGTCCCGGTCACCGGCGGCCACGTGAAGATGCAGTGGAAGCCCGACTGGGCCATGCGCTGGACCGCCCTGGGCGTCGACTACGAGATGTCGGGCAAGGACCTGATCGATTCGGTCAAGGCCTCGGGCGCGATCTGCAGGGCGCTTGGGGGTGTTCCTCCCGAAGGCTTCAACTACGAGCTCTTCCTGGACGAGAACAACCAGAAGATCTCCAAGTCCAAGGGCAACGGCCTCTCCATGGAGGACTGGCTGCGGTACGGCGCGCCCGAGAGCCTGTCGTACTACATGTTCCAGAGCCCCAAGTCGGCCAAGAAGCTCTATTTCGACGTCATTCCGAAGGCGACGGACGAGTACCTGCAGCAGCTGGACGCCTATCCGCGCCAGGAGCCGGCCAAGCAGCTCGACAACCCGGTCTGGCACATCCACACCGGCCGTCCGCCGCAGCACGGCTCGCCGGTGTCGTTCAGCCTGATGCTGAACCTGGTTTCGGCCGCCGACGCCTCGACCAAGGAAATCCTCTGGGGCTTCCTGTCGCGCTACATCCCGGGCGCGACGCCGGAGAGCCAACCGCTGCTGGACCGCCTGGCCGGCTACGCGATCAACTACTACGAGGACTTCGTGAAGCCCTCGAAGGTGTTCCGCGCCCCCAGCGACCAGGAACGCGCCGCCATGCTGGACCTCCTGGCCAAGCTGAAGGCCATGCCGGCCGGGACGCAGGACGCCGAGCTGATCCAGAACGAGGTGTTCGAGGTGGGCAAGACCCACGGCTTCGACCCGCTGCGCGCCTGGTTCCAGGCCCTCTACGAGGTGCTGCTGGGCCAGAGCCAGGGCCCGCGCTTCGGCTCGTTCGCGGCGATCTTCGGCATCGACCGCACGATCGCGCTGATCGAGGAGAAGCTGGGCTAGGCCCGCTTTACAGCTTTCGGCTGATCCTGAAACATCCCCCGAGGCGCTCGACGCTTCGGGGGATTTTCTTTGCTCGCCATGCTCTTCGCCGCCGCCGTGACGACCGCCGCCTTGTCGCCAGCGGAGATCAAGGCATGCCTTGGCGTCAAAGAGGCCTATGCCGATTGGACCGCCATCGCCCGCGAGAAGGCGAGCCTGTCGCCGGAAGCCTGGAACGACGCTTGCCGACAGGCGCGCGAGGCGAACGAGCGAAGGCTGTCCGTCGCACGAGTGCTGAGGAAGAGCGGGGCGGCGCCGACCGGAGGCTATGACCGCGCCGCCGAGCTGCTCGCCAACGCGAAGACCGCCACCGATCCTATCGTGGCCGAGCTTTTCCGTTTAGCCGCCGAAGACCAGATCGCGCGATACGGCCTGAAGCCAAACCCAGCCAATGCGGGACTAACGCCCCTGGCCTTCAAGCTTTACCGTGGCCTGGTGGCTGTCGATGCGGTGGCCGCCGATGAGAAGAGCAGAGAGTGGCTGCGCACGCGTGTCGCGCAGAGGGGTTGGTTCAAGATCAGTCGCGACGGCGTCGAGGCCGATAGGGCCGCACAGCTGATTGTCCAGCATGCGGATGAGGACACTGTCTTCAAGGGCGAGATGATCAAACTGATCGAGCCCTTGGCTGAAGCCGGCGAAAGCGACCGCGGCTTTTTCCCCGTCATGTACGATCGTTGGGCCGCTCAGGTCGGCAGGCCGCTGCGGTTCGGATTCCAGGGCGCGTGCAAGGCCAAGGGCGTTTGGGAATCGCTGCCGCTGGAGGATCCGGAGCGCGTCGATGAGCGGCGCAAGTTATACGGCATCAGCACGACCTTCGCCGAAGAGGTCGCCTACAACAGTAGGCGCTGCGGCTAGATGGCGCTGCGACACCTTGCCGGGCAGATGAACGAAGACTGAATTGGGTATTAAGGGTCTGACCACTTTTGTGAGTCTAAGGTCCGATCTTCCGGACCAGGACAGTCTTCAAGGTCAGACCAATGGCTTCGTTCACCCTCCGCCCCACCGATCGACAGAAGTTCGATTCCCTGCTCGGCGGCATCGTTCAGCAATTCCCCGACGCCCAAGTCGAGGCCGCGCACAACGACACCTGGCAGTCGTATCGCGTCGACGTGTCGTGCGCCGATCCGGCCGCCGGCCCGCTGATCGCCTGGCTGCTCGACACGCACGGCGACTGCCCGCGCACGTAAGGCGTTCTCTAGGCCAGCCTACTGGCTGGCCCAGACGATCCGCGCGATCCAGGCGACCTCGTCCCGCGATAGCAGGCGGTCGTCTTCGCGGCCAAGGGCCAAAAGCTCGATCGTCCTGGCCGTGACCCGGCCCAGCTCTCGCACCAGAACCTCGCCCGCATGGGTCCGCGCCACCACGCGATCGCCCTTGCGCGGCTCGACCGTGGGCGAGACCAAGAGGCGGTCGCCGTCGCGATAGACCGGCGCCAGGGCGTCCCCCGACACCTCCAGGGCGAACAGGCCCTCGCCAAGATCCGGCGCCGGCGCTTCGTCCCAGCCCGCGCCCATCGGCATGCCCGCCGCGTCGAAGAAGCCCTCCTGCCCGGCCTGGGCCAGGCCGATCAGCGGCGCTCCGCGCCTTGCGCTCGCGCCGCCAGACTGTTCGGTCAAGGCCGCGAACTCCGAGAAGTTCACCCCGGTCGCTTCCAGCAGCTTGGCCAGGCTCTCGGTCGACGGCCAGCGCGGGCGGCTGTCCGGCTCCGTCGAGCCGCGCGTTGTCCGGTTGAAACTGGGGGGGTCCAGGCCCGCCCTCCGGGCCCAGGCGGACGGCGGCAGGTCA
>JAYRLX010000512.1:0-2323 GCA_041905125.1 Caulobacter sp.
CTTACGAAAAGCGCAAGATTTGGCAGGAGTGGAGGGACTCGAACCCCCGGCCCTCGGTTTTGGAGACCGATGCTCTACCAGCTGAGCTACACTCCTGCGGACCGACCGCCCTTTCGGGCCGACGGACATCCAGAGACAGACAGCGCGCCGGAAGGCCTCAAGGCCTCGGCGCGCCATGTTCTGTCGCCAGAGCCGCGCCATTTAGCAGGGTCGCATGCGGCGGGCAAGCGGCGCGCGGGCGTTTGCGGATTTTGGCGGGGATTGATGGCCTTCCTCCCCATTAGGGGGAGGTGGATCGATGCGGATACGCAGCGAGACGGAGGGGGGCCGGCAAGCGGCGCCGAGGCGGCCGCAAGCCCGCTCCACCGGCGTTCGCCGGTCCCCCTTCCCCATGAGGGGGGGAGGAAGGAAAGACGCGGATCGAACCGTCCCGCCAGACGTTCTCTCGCCATGCCCACGTTCAACAGCCAGCCGCCCTCGCCCTCTGATCGCCCCTCGAATCGGGAGGTCGAGCAGGAGAACCAGAGGACCGACTCGCCCGAGGGCCAGCCGCCGCGTCCCGCGACCGAGCCGCCCGGCGCGGCCGACAGCAGCCAGTCGCCGAAGACCCGGACCGATCCGGGCTCCGGCGAGGGCTAGCGGCCGAGGCCTATCCCGCCTTCTCGGTCTTGCCCTTGGCGTCCTTGTCCGTGGCGGTCGAGGCCGTCGACGGCGCGGTCGCGCCGCATTGGATGCCGAGATAGGACCACTTCACGTCGGTCAGCTGGCGACCGCACTGGGTGTTCACGCCCCTGTCCTTGCCGCGCAGCGAGATGGCGACGCCCTTGGACAGGTCCGGCGCCGGGCTGGCGCTGCTGATGTCATAATAGCCGCCACCGCGGCCCTTCACGACGAGACAGTCGGTCTTCTCGACGGGGCGGACGCAGCCTGACGCCGTCACCGGCGTGGCCTCGACGACCACCTGATTGGCCTGCGCGACCTTCGTCTTCGCGCCGCCTTCACTGCAACCAGCCAAACCAAACGCTACTAGACCGGCCGCCGCGGCGGCCCCTACGAACCAAACCCGCATACGTTCCTCCGTATCGTTGGCTCCGCGAACGAAGCAAAAGGAAGTCTGCGCCTCGTTTCGGGGACCGGCAATCACATTTTTGACACTTTCGGAAAGGCGGTGCGCGGTTTTCAGCGAAGTCGAGAAAATCACGCTTTCAGTCGTCGTCGCCATTAATCTTGTTATCGCGATGAGACGGCATGCGACGCGATCTCAATCACATCTTGAATGTCGGCTCGACGACTGAAGACAACCGGACATTCCGTATCTTTGCCGCCAATGACGACCGTCGCCCCCAGAGCGGAGATTTTCGGGCGCCCGCATTAGACAACCGTCATTGACAGGACGTCGGCCTTGCTCCCATGAGACACGCGCCGCCATCCGCTATCTGGCGGTTTCCGCTCTCTTTTCCGCGCTTTTCGCGCTCCATCCCGAAGAGTTCAGATGACGGCCGCCGCTCCCGCGCCCTCCGCTCCCGTGAAGGACGCCCCCTACTTCGTCGAGAAGGTGCTTTGGGTGAAGCACTGGACCGACCGCCTGTTCAGCTTCGCCATCACCCGTCCGGCCAGCTTCCGCTTCCGCTCGGGCGAGTTCGTGATGATCGGCCTGCCGCCGCGCGAAGAGCTGGGCGAGAAGAAGCCGATCCTGCGCGCCTATTCGATCGGCTCGCCGTCGTTCGCCGAAGAGCTCGAGTTCTTCTCGATCAAGGTGCCGGACGGTCCGCTGACCTCGCGCCTGCAGCAGATCCAAGAGGGCGACGAGATTCTGCTGGGCAAGAAGCCGACCGGGACCCTGGTTCTCGACGCGGTCCGCCCGGGCAAGCGCCTCTTCCTGTTCGGCACCGGCACGGGCCTGGCGCCCTGGCTGTCGGTGGCCCGCGACCCGGACGCCTACAGCCGCTTCGAGCGGGTGATCGTCTGCCACGGCGTGCGCGAGGTGAAGGAGCTGGCCTATCGCGACCTGTTCACGGCCGACATCTTCGACGACCCGCTGGTCGGCGACGAAGCCCGCGCCCAGCTGACCTACTACCCGACCGTGACCCGCGAGCCGTTCGAGCGCCAGGGCCGCTTCACCGACCTGATCGCCAGCGGCAAGCTGTTCAGCGACCTCGGCATCGAAGGCGGCAAGTTCGATCCCGAGCACGACCGCGCCATGCTGTGCGGCTCGATGGCCATGATCAAGGACACCGCCGCGATGCTTGAGGCCCAGGGCCTGAAGGAAGGCTCCAACGCCGAACCCGGCGACTTCGTGATCGAGCGGGCGTTCGTGGGGTAA
>JAYRLX010000513.1:0-2314 GCA_041905125.1 Caulobacter sp.
CGGTTGGCAAAACACATCTCAGTTCTGTACAACGCACGTAATGTGCGTGCCGACGACTCAGGAATAGCGGTCCATGTCCGATACCAGCGCGCCCCAGAAATATCGTCGCATCCTGCTGAAGGTGTCCGGCGAGGTCCTGATGGGCGAGACGCCGTACGGCATCGACACCAACACCGTCCAATCCGTCGCTGAAGATGTCGCCGAGATCGTGCGCTCGGGCGTCGAGCTGTGCCTGGTGATCGGCGGCGGCAACATCTTCCGCGGCATGGCCGGCGCAGCGAAGGGCATGGAGCGTTCCAGCGCCGACTACATGGGCATGCTGGCCACGGTGATGAACGCCCTGGCCATGCAGGACGCCCTTGAGCGGATCGGCGTTCAGACGCGCGTTCAGTCGGCTATTCCGATGGCCACAGTCTGCGAGCCTTACATCCGTCGCCGCGCCCAGCGCCACCTGGAGAAGGGCCGCGTGGTGATCTTCGCCGCCGGCACCGGCAACCCGTTCTTCACCACCGACACCGCCGCCGCCCTCCGCGCGGCCGAGATGCAGTGCGACGCCCTGTTCAAGGGCACCAGCGTCGACGGCGTCTACACGGCCGATCCCAAGAAGGATCCGAAGGCCGAACGCTATGACCGCCTGACCTATATGGACGTCCTGGCCAAGGACCTGCGGGTCATGGACGCCTCGGCCGTGGCGCTCATGCGCGACAGCAACATTCCGATCGTGGTCTTCTCGATCAAGGGACGCGGCAACCTGCTGAACGTCCTGCGAGGCGAGGGCACCCACACCGTGGTCGCCAGCGACCGCGCCGCCGCCTAGATTTCGAAAAAGCGAGGAGAGCCTCATGGCCGCCGCCGAAAAACCCGTCCTGTCGCGCTATCGCGATCGCATGGACAAGGCCGTCGCCGCTCTGAAGGAAGAGTTCGGCAGCCTGCGCACCGGCCGCGCCTCGGCCAGCATTCTGGACCAGGTGATGGTCGAAGCCTACGGCTCGACGACGCCGCTGAACGCGGTGGCTTCGGTCAGCGTGCCCGAGCCGCGCCAGATCAATGTCAGCGTCTGGGATCGCGGCGTCGTGGTCTCAGTTGAGAAGGCCATCCGCGCCTCGGGCCTGGGCCTGAACCCGGTCGTCGAAGGCCAGAACCTGCGCATCCCGATCCCGCCGCTGACCGAGGAGCGCCGCAAGGATCTCCAGAAGATCGCCGGCAAGTACGCCGAGCAGCAGAAGATCGCCGTCCGCAACGTCCGTCGCGACGCCAACGACGACCTGAAGAAGGCCGAGAAGGACGGCGCGATCGCCGAGGACGAGCGCAAGAAGATGGAAACCGAGGTCCAGAAGATGACCGACGAGGCCATCAAGCGCGTCGACGAGGCCTTGAAAATCAAAGAACAAGAGATCATGCAGGTCTGATCGCCCTTCCCATCGCGTAGGGAGAGGACGAGGGAAGGTTGAAGCGGATGTCGCCGACCACCGGCTTGCAGGACGTTTCGGCGCGCGCCGGGGGAGGCGCGCCCGACCAACGACTGCACGTGGCCATTATCATGGACGGCAATGGCCGCTGGGCGAAGCAGCGGGGCATGCCGCGTGTCCTCGGCCATCGGGCCGGGGTCAACGCCCTGAAGCGCACCGTCGAGGGCGCTCAGGAGCAGAATGTCGGTGTGCTGACGGTCTTTGGCTTCTCGACCGAGAACTGGCGTCGCCCCGCCCAGGAAGTGTCCGAGCTGATGGGCCTGCTGAAGGCCTATGTGGAATCCGACCTCGAGCGGCTCGCCCGCGCGGGGGTCAGGGTCCGCATCATCGGTCGCCGCACCGGTCTGTCCGCCGACATCGCGGAAGTGATCGAACGGGCCGAAAAGCGCACCGCCCAGAACACCGACTTCGTGTTGCAGGTCGCGTTCAACTATGGCGGCCAGGCCGACATCACCGATGCGGCGCGCGCCTTCGCCGAGAAGGTGGCGCGGGGCGAGGCCAAGCCCGAGGACCTCACCGAGGAAACCTTCGGCCAGCTGTTGTCCACGGCGGCCGCGCCGGCGCCGGACCTGATCGTCCGCACCAGCGGCGAACGCCGCATCTCCAACTTCCTGCTCTGGGACTGCGCCTACGCCGAACTTGTGTTCCAGGACGTGCTGTGGCCCGACTACGGGCCTGAAGCCCTGGCGGCCGCCATCGCCGAATATCGCCGTCGGGATCGACGCTATGGAGGGGTCGCGGCCGATGACGTCGCCGTCGCCGGCTAAGCGCTTTAACTGGGGCAATCTTCGAATGCGCGTGGTCTCGGCCACCGTGCTCGTGCCTACGGTCGTGGCGGCCGTATG
>JAYRLX010000060.1:0-12946 GCA_041905125.1 Caulobacter sp.
AATGCCTAATCCGCCCAAGGCCGCCGCAGTTCGGCGGCACCGTCAAATCACCCTCCTGATCGGATCCTGAGATACGGCTGATGAGGATCTCGCGGGTGGCCGGACGGATGATCTTGTCGCGCATGGCGCCGGCCATGGTCGCCGTATCGAAGAGCCGATCCTGTCTCATTGGGCCGGATCCTCAGCTGGACCATCGGGAGGTGGCGAGAACAGCTCATCGGCGCGCTTGTCGATGTAGGCCAGCACCAGCCCTTCGCAGTAATCGAGTTCGCCCTCCGTCAATTCCCGCCCTCGCTCGATGCCGTGCCAGTACTCCAGGCATTTGCGGCAGCAGGTGGCGGTGGCATGCTGGGCGTAGTGGATGGCGCTCCCTTCCTTTTTGGTCTGGGTGCCGTCTCGGAAAATCTTCTCGGGGCCGATTTTCTTGGCGAGGTAGGGGCGGACCTTGGCGCGCAGCCCTGCTGGGCCCAATGCTTTGGCCTCCTTGTAGGAGGCCTCGTCGAACGGCGCGTGGAAGAAGACGTGCCGGATCAGTTCATGCTCGAGCTGCCAGAAAGTCGTCTTGACGTCGGACAGGTCCCGAGCCTTCACCTTCCCCCAGTCGACGAGCTTTTTGCCGCAAGCCTGGCAGCCCCCCTCGTAGGTCTTCTTCCAATCCTTCTTCCGCCGATTTGGCGCGAAGCAGTGCAGGTCGTCGTCGCACTTGGTGTCCGTGCAGTGGACCTTCAGTGGTTCGAATTCCGGCAACTCATCGAACGCTTGGACATCATCCATCTTCGATCTCGTCGTGAAGGGCCAAGGTGAGAAGGTTCAGTTCGCCCGCCGTCAGGTTCTCGAAGGCGAAGCGCTCGAAAAACACGTCGCGGGCATGGGCCAGCGGGTCGTAGCTCTTGTCCTGCAGATTGGTGGCCGGTCCCCACCAGCTCTGTCCCTGGAGGGAGAGCCGGAACGCCGCGTAGTTCGCCATGGCGCCGACATCGAAGCCTCGGCTTTCCGACACTTCAGTCAGCGCGGCCTTCAGGCGGCGCAGATCACCGCCGGCCATGTCCAGGGCCGCCTTAATCAGGTCCTCGGCTTGGCCGTCGAGGCTGACCTGTCCGGCAAACCAACTGGCCTGACGCTCTTCGCGCGACAGCCGCCGCTCGTCGGAGATTTCGTCGCCCTCAACAACCTCGAATTCGGTCGCATCAGGCTGTTCGGCCGCATGTCGCAGCTCATGCAGCAGGTCAAACAACCAGCGTGCCGGATATCGAGCAGCCTGCTTCAGCACGATGACGTTGACGCCGCCGACCCGCCAACAGGCACCGTGGAAGGCTCCAGGATCGTTTAGGGGCAAAACGACAACGCCGAGGTCCCAGGCGAACGACAGGGCGGACCGGAACTCTACGTCGCCGTACCGCTCCTTGATCGATGAGCGACAAGCGCGCCAGTCCGTCGGCGGCAACTGACGAGGCCGATCCGCCATGGCTTTGGCGCACAGGCTGGCAAGTCGATAAGCATAGGCGGTGTAGATCGACGCAGATCGGCCCTCCCGTCCCTTGGGCATCTTGAAGCGCGCCGTCGCCCCGCCAAGAGAACCAGGGTCCACGGCGCCCGATCCCAGGACGACGTCAGGGGCCCATCCAAAGATGTCCGCCAGTCGTTCGGCGACCGCCGGGGCGTCAGCCTGTACGTCGAGGTCGGGCGCAACGCGCCGGCTGATGAAGGCGTCGGTAAACCCGATCGACCGTAGTCGCTGCGCGAACGCAGCCGGGGCGGCGAGCCCCATGAGCTCGATACGCTTGCGAACCTTCAGCCCCAAGGCGTCGGAGATCTCGACGAGGCGATCGAAACTCGCGCCCTCGTAATTGGAGGCCTCATATCGCTGGATTTGCTGCTCGCGCACGCCAAGTCGGTCGGCCAGGGCTTTCTGGGTGAGGCCCGACGCGATCCGCGCTCGGATGAGCGCGAGAGGAAGTTCGGCCAGCGAGTCCAGCTCGAAGCTCGACACGGCGCCCGAGCGCAGTTCCTCGTAGTCCCGGATCTCGCCCTCAAGACTTCTCAATTGCCCCTCGACTGCTTCAACTTGAGCGGCCTTGATCAGCGGGTGAAGATCTGTGGCGTCGAGGCTGCCAGCGCGCAGGGCCAGCAGCGACGCGCGGAACTGTTCCAAGGCCTGCCTGGCTTTGAGAAGCTGCCTTTCGTTCGTGATCATGGCAGTCGCTCCAGGTTCAGAAGAACGACACCCTTCGGTTGCCCCGAACGGTCTTGCTGGAAAAACTCTTGGAAAATCATACCTGTAGCCTGACAGGCGAGTGATCCCCACGGGAACACCTCGCCAAAATACTTCGCCTTCATGGATCGACGGTCGTCGCCGTACCGCAGCAGGATTGGATCGACCAAGGCGCCATTGACGCCCACGGGGTCGAAGGCGGCGTCAAAGTCCGCGGGCAATTCCTTCGCTGTCACGAAGCTCCCGTCGACGATCGCTGCCCGACAGCCCGCGCCTCGGAGGTTGTTCAGCGCGCGATAGAGGCCGCCCATCAAAAAGCGCCGACGCGCGTTCCAGGCGAACACGTTCACGAAATCGGCCCACTCCCAGGCGTGAACGCCAGGCGGAAGATATCCGGACTCGGGTTGGAAAACCTCGACCATGCGACACAACATATTTGTTGTGTCGTTGTTGTAAAGCTGAAAAACCGACGTTTTCCGTTTGCGCCTTTTAGATCATATCGTGAACACAACCGGCGAACGCTAGTGCGGCAGCGGTGAAAAAGTGGGGGGGGGTGCCGAGAGCTAGCCAGCTTCGATGCGGCGAAAAGGCCAAGCGTCAGGGATCGTTACCCGCATGGGCCGAGACCGCGAAGCGGGCTCGGCGGCGGCCGGCGCGGCGCGGCGCGTCCGGCGCCGTAGAGCGCGGTCGCGCGCATCGCGCGCGAGACGCCCAGTTAGATCGTGATTTTTCCAGGATTCTGGGCGAGGAACGCGGCGAACAATTCCTCAGGTCTATGATTCATCGCTCGCGCCAGCGCGATGAATTCCAGGACGTCGATGCGTCGTTGGGATCGTTCGATTAGAGAAATAAATGTCTGGTCCTTGCCCACGCGCTCACCGAGCTCGGCTTGGGTCAGCCCAGATTGCTTGCGCGCACCGATCATGATTTCGACGAGCGCGGTATGAGCGCCTTCGAATATCGTTTTGGGCATGGGAGCCGACCAGAAATTGGACCGGCGCCCCAGGTATATGGAAAAAGGCCGTATGCACTTTTTCCGTATTTAAGCGTTATTCGGATAGCCCTTCCGCTTTGAGAACCGCTTTAAACATCCTCTCGGCGTCCTCGCCCAGAGCTTTACTCAGAGCTATGAACTCAACTAAATCGACGCGCCTCTGGCCTCGCTCGATCAGCGAAATGAAACTTTGGCTCCTGCCAACACGCCTACCGAGCTCGGCTTGCTTAAGGCCCGATTTCTTACGTGCTTCGACCAACAGCCCGACAAGCCGCTGATGCCCTTCATCGAAGATTGAACTCGCCATTGGGGCCGACCAGTCGTTGATCGGCAAAGCACCTATACGGAAAATTCGCGTATGCAGTTTTTCCGTATTTCGGTAGGATTCACCCCGCGCGCCGCTCGGCTCGGGATGATTTATGTCTCCGCTCGATGGTCAAATCACCGCCCCTGACACCCCGCCCTCGGAGGGCGGGACGCCGCCGCTCGCCGACGCCTATCTGCGCCACCGCGACTGGCTGACGGCGCTCCTGGCGCGTCGTTATCCGCAAGACGCCGACGACATCGCCCAGGACACCTGGCTGCGGGTTCACGACTACCAGCCGCCTCGGCCCGTCCGCAGTCCCAAGTCGCTGCTGGCCCGCATCGCCCTGAACCTGGCGGCCAGCCGCTTCCGCAGGGCCGCGCGCGAGGTCCCCACCGATCCCGCGCAAGAGCCCCTGGCCGACCAGACGATCGACGCCAGCCAGGAGCAGGCGATCCTTTTCGAACAGATGTTGCTCGCCTTACCGCCCAAGTTGCGCGATGTTTTCGCCCTGAACCATGTCAGGGGCCTCACCTATCGGGAAATCGCGCAGCTACGCGGGATTTCCGTCAAGGCGGTGGAAAAGCGGATGACCCAGGCTATCGCCCGATGCGCCGACATGATCCGGAGCTAGGCGGATCACGTCATGATCGATGACAAGACCCAGGCCGCAAGCGCCCAGCCCGGCGGCGGGAAGCCCCGCGGCGCCGACGACAAGCGCGCGCGCGACGAGGCCGCCGTCTGGTACGCCAAGTTCAGCGGCCAGCGCGCCAGCAACGCCGACGTGAGGGCCTTTTTCGCCTGGCGCGAAGACAGCCTCAATGACGCCGCCTACACCCGCATCGAGGCCCTGACGACCAGCGTGCGCGCCCTGGCCGACGATCCTAGGCTCCAGGCCATCGCCGAGACGGCCGCGCGCCGCCCGCGCGGGATCGGCGCGCGGCTGCGAGGCCTCGGCCAAGGCCGCGGCGCCCGGACCATCGGCGTCGGCGCGGCCCTGGCGGCGGCCGCCGTGATCGGCGCGGTGCTGTTCAGCCAGTCCGGTCAGCAGACCTATCGGACCGAGGTCGGCGAGCGGCGGGCGATCAGCCTAGCCGACGGCTCGACGGTCCAGCTCAACACCAACAGCCAGGTCCGCGTGCGCCTCTCCAAGGCCCAGCGCAGCCTGATCCTCGACAAGGGCCAGGCGATGTTCGTCGTCGCCCATGACGCGGGACGCCCCTTCGTCGTCACGGCCGGGGACACGGCGGTGCGGGCCATCGGCACGCGGTTCGAGGTCTATCGCGCCGACGGCGCGGTGCGGGTGACCCTGGCCGAAGGCCGCGTCCAGGTCAGCCAGACCGGCAAGGCCGGGGCGCAAAACGCGACGCGGCCCGCGCCGGTGATCCTGACGGCGGGGCAGCGGGTCGATGTCGCCCGCGCCGCGCCGGTCAAACCGGTGGTCGTCGACGTGGCGGCGGCCACCGGCTGGACCAGCGGGCGCCTGACCTTCAAGGACGTGCCGCTGGCCGAGGCCGTGGCGGAGGTCAATCGCTACAGCCGTCGCCAGGTGGTGCTGGGTCCGGGGGCGCCGGCCGACCAGCGGGTCAACGGCGAGTTCGACGCCGGCGACACCGAGACCTTCGCCCGGGGGATGGCCGCCCTGCTGGACCTCAAGAGCGTCCCGCGCCCGGACGGCGGCGTCGAACTGACCGCCGAACGCTCCGGCCCCGCTTGACGTCATAAATCTTTCGCATCCCGGTAGGGTGTGACGCCCTCCCAGGAGTCTTACCCCCGCCGCGCCCCGGCAAGAGACCGCCATCGTGGCGGCCCCGTGCGCGCGGCGGGGGGATGTGAACGATGCGCGCTTATCGTCAAAGCCTGTTGGGGCTCAGTTGCCTGACGCTGGCCACCGGGTGGGTCGGACAGGCCCTGGCGGCCCCAGATGTCGTGGGAATGGAGGGTGTCCAGGCCAACGCGCCCGCCAGGTCGAGCCAGGCCAGTCAGGCCGCCGATCCCGTGGTCGAGGTGCGCCTGGCCAAGGGACCGCTGGGCGCGGCCCTGTTCGCGCTGGGCCGCCAGACGGGGACCCAGATCCTGTTCACCAGCGAGATGGTGGCCGGCCGGAGCGGGCCGGCGGTCAGCGGACGGATGACCGCCGCCGAGGCCCTGGACCGGCTGCTGGTCGGGGTCGATCTCGAGGTCCAGCGCATGACCGGCAAGGTGTTCGTGCTGCGGACCCGCGCTCAGCTGATCTCGACGGCCGGGTCGCCACGCGCCCAGGACACCGACACCGATGGGCAGCCCGTCTCTCCGCTGGTCCAGGCCGCGCCGGAGGACCCGACCCTGCTGTCGGAGATCGTGGTCGGCAGCCATATCCGGGGCGCCAAGGACAGCGCCTCGCCGGTGATCGTCCTGGATCGCGAAAGCTTGGACCGGGCCGGCCGCACCAGCGTGGCCGACGCGCTTTCGGCCTTGCCCCAGGCGTTCGGGGGCCTGGGCAACGAAGACGCCAGCTCGACCGGCGCCGACCCGACCGGGACCAATTCCAACAAGGCCACCGGCGTGAACCTGCGGGGCCTGGGCACCGACGCCACCCTGGTGCTGGTCAATGGCCGGCGCCTGGCCGGGACGGGCCTGCGCGGTGATTTCGCCGACGTGTCGTCGATCCCGATGGCGGCGGTGGAGCGCATCGAGGTGCTGCTCGACGGGGCCTCGGCCCTCTACGGCTCGGACGCGGTGGGCGGCGTCGTCAACATCGTGCTGCGCAAGCGCTTCGAAGGCGCGGAGACCCGGGCCCTGGTCGGCGGAACGACCCAGGGCGGAGCCAGCCAGTGGTCGTTTGGCCAGACGGTCGGCCACGACTGGGACAGCGGCAATCTGGTGGTCAGCTACGAGCACAGCGCCCGCGACCGGCTCAAGGGGCGCGACCGCGACTATACCGGCCAGGCCGACCTGCGCTCCCTCGGCGGCACGGACCATCGCCGCTATTACGGCATGCCGGGCACCATCCTGCGCGCCAACGCCGCCGGCGTGCTGGTCCCGGCCTATGCGATCCCCGCCGGCCAGAACGGCACGGGGCTGACGCCCGCCAGCTTCCAGGCCGGCACGGTCAATCTGGAAAACCAGCTGGGCGCCTATGACGTGCTGCCGCGCCAGCGCCGCGACAGCGTCTATGTCGCCCTGGCCCAGGACCTGACGCCGGGCGTGTCGCTGTCGGCCGACGCGCGGGCCACGCGGCGACGGTTCACCAACCGCAGCGTCGCCTCAAGCCCCACCCTGACGGTCAACCGCAACAACCCCTATTTCGTGTCGCCGACCGGCCAGACCTCCGAGCGCATCGCCTATTCGTTCCTCAATGAACTGGGCGGCCAGCGGGTCAACGGCGTGGCCGACACCCTGGGCCTCAGCTTCGGCGGCCAGGCCCGCCTGCCGGGGACCTGGCGGCTGGACGCGTACGGCGCCTATGGCCTGGAACAGGGCCGCTCGCGTACGGACAATCTCGTCAACACCAGCTACCTGTCCGAGGCCCTGGGGACCACGGCCAACAACGCCGCCACCCCGTTCAGCACGGCGGCCAACGGCTTCTTCAACCCGTTCATCGGCCAGGGCTCCAATCCCAGGACGATCCTCGACTTCATCAGCGGCGGCTATCTGACGCGCAAGACGCGCGGCGAGACGGCGTCGGCCAATCTCAAGCTCGACGGCGAACTCTTCACCCTGCCGGCCGGGGCGGTCGGCCTGGCGGTCGGCGGCCAGATCCGTCGCGAGGCCCTGAAGACCGGCGGCGTCAGCCTGACCTCGGGCTTTGTCCCGACCGAGGTGGCGCGGCGTGACGTCCACCGCACGATCGACGCGGCGTTCGCCGAAGTACGCGTCCCGATCTTCGGCGGCGGCTTCGCGCGGCCCGGTCTGCAACGGCTGGAGCTGTCGGCGGCCGTCCGCCGCGAGGACTATGGCGAAATCGCCAGCACCGACCCCAAGGTCGGGGTGATCTGGTCGCCGGCCGCGGGCCTGACGGTCAAGGCCAGCTACGGCACCTCCTTCCGGGCGCCGGCCCTGATCGAGCTGAACGAGCCGCAGATCTATGCGCCGACCACGCTGACGCGGAACGGCCAGGACACCATCGTGATGATCCTCTACGGCGGCAATCTCGACCTGCGCCCCGAGACCGCCACGTCCAAGACCCTGACGGTGGAGCTGGCGCCGACGCGCTGGCCCCGGTTCAAGGCGTCGGTCACGGGTTTCGACACCCGCTTCACCGACCGCATCGGCCAACCGGGCCTGGACAACCTCTCCACGGTGCTGACCGCGCCGGAGTTCGCTCCGTTCGTCAGCCTGGTCTCGCCGGGCAGCAACCCCGCCGATCTCGCCCGCATCCAGGCCCTGATCGACGATCCGCGCTCCCTGGCCCAGGGCATCTTTCCGGCCCAGTCCTACGCGGCGATCATCGATGGGCGCTGGGTCAACACCGGTCAGCTGCGCGTGCGCGGTTTCGACATCTCCGCCCGCTACGCCGCCCAGCTCGGCAAGGATCCGCTGGCGCTCACCGCCGACGTCACCTGGCTCGTCGACTACCAGCGCAAGATCACGCCGCAGGCCCGGGCCGTGCAGCAGGCGGGGGTCGCCGGCCAGCCGGCGGACCTGCGCCTGCGGGCCGCCGCCAGCTGGACCCACGGCGCCCTGACCACCACGGCGGCGCTCAACCATGTCGGTGACCTGCGCACCGAGACCGGCGGCCGGATCAAGCCTTGGACCACCGCCGACCTCAACCTGACCTACGGCTTCAAGGCCGGGCCGATGCGAGGCCTCTCGCTGGCCCTGAACGTCCAGAACCTGCTCGACGACGACCCGCCGTTCTACGACTCCAACCTTGGCGTCGGCTACGACCCGGCCAACGCCGATCCCCTCGGCCGCACCGTGACCCTGCAGCTGACCAAGACCTGGTAGCGGCGCGCCCGCGCCCCTGACCCCAACCCCGTAATCCGGAGCCTCCCCATGCGCCGCCTCGCGCCGCGCCTGCTCGCCTGCGCCCTTTTCGGGGCCGGCGCGGCGCAGGCCACGCCGTTCACCGTCGACCAGCTGCTGAACCAGCAGCGGCTGGGAACGGTCAGCATCGATCCCTCCCAGCGCTGGCTGGTCGTCCCGACCACCGCGCCGTACCGGTCGGCGACCTCGTGGGCGCTGGAGTTCGACACGCCGATGACCATCACCCGGTTGTCGGTGGTCGACCTGCGGGCCGACAGTCCGCCCCGGTTGTTGCTGGGCGAGGCGGACGGCGGCGCGGGCGATAGACCCGACGCCTACGGCTATACGCCGGGGCCCTTCGCGCCGTCGGGCGCTCGGATGGCGGTGATCCGGGCGCGCGGCGCCAGCCTCGAAGTCGGGATCGTCACCCTGGCGACGGGCGCGGTCGTGTGGACGGGGCTTTTCCCGACCTCCGACGTCTGGGGCCGATCGATGCAGTGGGCGGAAGAGGACCGGCTCGTCGTCCTGGCCAAGGATCCGGCCTCCCCGGCGATGGGCGCGCTCACCGGCGCCCAGACGCAAGACCGCCTGATCGACAAATGGCGGGAGACGCAAAATGGTCGCCCCGGCGTGACCCTGCTCGGGGCCGGCCGTTATCTCGACCGCACGCCGTCGGCCGCGCCGGGGCGGCTGGTGGCTGTCGACGCGACCAGCGGCCAAGGCCGCGTCCTGGCGCAAGGGGCGTTCATCGACTTGGAGGTGGCGCCGGGCGGGCGCCGGGCGGCCATGCTCGCCGAGGCCGAGACCCTGCATCCAGATCCCTCGCGCCCGGCCTACACCACCGATCCCTACCGGCGCCGGCGGGTCGTGGTGGTCGACCTGACCAGTGGCGCGACCTGGTCGCCGTGCCCGACCTGCGAGGTCGCCACCGATCTTTTGGCCTGGTCCCCGAGCGGCCTGCAACTGCTCGTCTACGCCAAGCCCGACACGGGTGATTGGGCGGCGGCGCGCTACTGGCGCCTCAACGCCGCGACCCAGCGCGCGCAGTCCCTGGAAGACCCGGCCGTCGAAGCCAGCGCCGAGACCACGCGCTACGGCTCTCGCGTGCCGCGCGCCGACTGGATGGGCGAGGATCCGCTGATCCTGGCGCAGGCGCCGGGCGCGCCGGCGGGACAGACCGACTGGCTGCGCTGGACGGCGCAGGGTCCTCGTCCCCTGACCCTGGGCCTGCCGCCGGGCCCGCGCGCGCTGGAAGCGACCGCCGCGAACGCCATCATCGTCTCCCAGGCCGGCAAGCTCTGGCGGATCGACGGTCAAGGCCGGGCCAAGCTGCTGGGGACCGGCGCCAGCGTTCCGGGTCCCGGCGCGGCGGGTGGTGAGCGCCTGGCGTTCAACAACCGCCCCGCCGTCGAGACCTTGGCCCTGGCGTTGCCGGCCCCGGACGGTCAGGAACTCGGCCACGTACGCGATCATCGCCTGCGGCGCCTGGGCCTGACCACAGCCCCCGGCGAGAGCGTGCTGGCCGCCGCTGGCCAAGCCGGCGCGGTGGCCAGCCTTGGCCGTGACGCCCATGGCGTCGAGCGTGTGATCGTGCGCCGCCGCGACCGCTCGCCCCAGACCGTCGCCACCCTGAATGACCAGTTGGCGCAGGTGGATTTCGCGCGGCCGCGGGCGATCACCCACCTGGGGCCACGCGGCCAGGCCCTGACCAGCTGGCTCTACCTGCCGCCCGACCTGCCGCCCGACCTGCCGGCCGGCCGCAAGGCGCCGCTGGTGGCGATCCCGTATCTCGGCCGCGACTATCCCGGCCCGCCGGCCAGCCAGAGCGCCCCGGCTCGGCAGGTGTTCCTCAACGCCCAGATCCTGTCCGGGGCCGGCTACGCGGTGCTGCTGCCCAGCCTGCCGATCGACCCGGATCGCGAGCCGGCCCTGGGCCTGGCCGACCAGATCCTCAAGGTCGTCGATGCGGCCGCGGCCCAGGAACCGGCGATCGACGCCGGCCGGCTGGCCCTGATGGGCCACAGCTACGGCGGCTACACGGTGCTGACCGCCGCAACCCAGAGCCCGCGCTTCAAGGCCGTGGTCGCCAGCGCCTTCTCCGCCGACCTGATCGGCCACTACACCCGCAAAAGCCTGTCGGCGACGGTGCTGCCCGAGGCCGGGATGAGCCTGATGGGCGACGCCGGCTGGGCGGAGCTGGGCCAGGGGCGGATGGGCGCGCCGCCCTGGCGCGATCCGCAACGCTACCTGCGCAACAGCCCCGTCCTGGCCGCCGACAAGATCACCGCCCCGGTCATGCTGATCATGGGCGACCTCGACGGCGATCCGGCGCAAGCCCTGACCATGTTCGGGGCGCTGTTCCGGCAGGACAAGGACGCGATGCTGCTGACCTATCATGGCGAGGGCCACGTCGTGCTGACCCCCGGCAACATCGCCGACGAGTATCGCCGCGTGCTCGACTTCCTGAACGAACGGATCGGCGACGGCGTGACCGATCCGAACGCCGGCGGCGCGCCGGCTAGATCCTCCTGATCTTCCGCTCCCAGGCCCGGACCCAGGCCTCGACCGTCGCGGCCAGCATCACCTCGCCCACGCAGTCGCGCCAGATCATCGGCTCGGGATGCAGCAGCGGTTCGAGCCGGTCGATGTCGATCAGCCCCTTGGCCGCCAGCCGCCCGTCGAACAGGAACGGCCGCAGGGCCGGCAGGCTGGTGGCGACGCTCTTGGAGAAGAACACCGTGACGTCACCCTTGGACCTACGTTGCAGGTTCTCGGGCGGCAGGCGGTCGGCGAAGGCCGCCCGCGCGAACGGCCGATCGACCGCGCCGAGCGCCAGGATCGGGGCGGGAATGGCCAGGCACGCCTCGATGATCGGCTGGGCCATCAGCGGATGGATCAGGTCGGCGGCCCGGCCTCGCAGACTGTCGCCATAGGCGGTCTGGATGTTGGTCAGGCCGCGGATCTGGATGCGCTTGGCCGGACTGACGCCGCGATGGTCGGCCACCCAGGGATGCGGCGGCGGCAGGGCCACGCCCTCGGCCAGGAAGCTCGGCGGCGGTATGCCCGGCGACAGACGCGCCAAGGGCTGCATCGCGCGTCCCATCAACGACCACACCGTGGTGCGGGTCCGCCGGGCCAACATGGCCAGGGAGGCGGCGCGACCGGCCGGCGTGGGACGCCCCCGAAGGATGTCGGCCGCCAGGGCCGGGTGTCCCATCTGGTAGAAGACGCCGTCTCCGCCCTGGCCGGTGAACAGCGCCTGGGCCCCAACCTTCGCCAACTGCTCGGCCAGGTCGCGATCGAGGTCGGGGTCCTGGGCGTTGAGGCCCGGCCGGGCGGCGCCGGCGGTCTGATCCAGCACGGCCTCGTCCACCGCCATCAGGCCCCGCGGGCTGGTCACCAACGAAAAGCCGAAGCGATCGGCGATGCGCTGGGCCCAGACCCGCTCGTCGCCTTCGCGCTGCGGCCAGTAGGCGTTGATCGCCGCGACCACCGGCGCGCCGCACCGGGCCAGACTCGCGGCGACGATCGCCGAATCCAGGCCGCCGGAGATTTCCAGCAGGATGGAAGATCGGTCCTTGGCCAAGGCCGCCACGCAGGCGTCGACCAGATCGGCCAGGCCCTCGGGATCGAGCCAGGTGCGAGAAGGCCGCGCATGATCGGCGGGTCGCCACAGCCGGGTCGCCTGGCTCGCGTCCCAGCCCGCCCGCATCACGCCGGGGCCGACGGCGACCACGCCCGCCAAGGGGCAGATCTCGCTCCAGAGATTGCCGCGCGCCAGGAGGTCGCCGAGCTTGGCCCAATCGACGGCCAGCCCTTCGGGCGCGCAGGGCCCCTGCGCAGGCGGGATCGAGGCGACGAACGTCACCGCGTCGCGAACCCAGGTCAGGCAATCCAGCGCCCCGGTCGGATCGCGATAGACCACGGGCGGCGCATCACCCGCCTTGAGGATCGCCACATAGCGCCCCCAGGCGTGGCGGGTCAGGAGCCGCGCGGCGTCGGCCGGCGCCACGCCGGCCATCAGATGAAGGGGAAAGTCTTGGGCCCGTCCCTCGCGGGTCGCGGCGGTGTCGAAGAGATCGCCGATCACGGCCCCGCCCTGGTTCGGCGCGGCCCTGACCTTCGGCGGACGGACGCCGCGGACATAGACCGCGATCTCGTGGGCGCGATGGGCCAGGGCCCAGGTTCCCTCGGCCTCGATGGCGGCGCGCTTGGCTTCCGCCGCCTGGCTCGGCACGCCCCGGGGCCAGACCATGGCGAGATACTCGCCCATCAGACCGCCAGGATCGGGGTGTAGGCGATCAGGCGTTCGACATCGTCGTCCAACGCCACCGACCCGGACTGCAGCCAGCAATGGGCCATGAACGGCCAGGTCCGCACGCCGATCACCCAGTCGGCGTCAAGTCCGAGGCGCCGCAGATAGCCCAGGAGATGATAGCTGCGCTTGAGGCAGGCGCCGCCGACTGGCGACCAGGGCCGCAGGACCGCG
>JAYRLX010000061.1:0-12932 GCA_041905125.1 Caulobacter sp.
CCCTTTTCGATGCAGGCCTTTTCGAGTCGATCCAAGGCGGAGCCTCCGTCTGAGTCGGCGCAAGATAGGCAATCAGCCCTTAAGTGTTAAGCGCCCGGCGCATGACCACCGCGTCCTTGGCGCCATCCGGATGGGGATAATAGCCCTTCCGGAGCCCAACCTTGGCGAAACGGGTCGCCTGATAGAGGGCGATGGCGGCGGCGTTGTCGACCGCGACCTCGAGGAACAGGGCCTCGGCGCCGGTCTCGGCGGCGACGCCGGCCGCGACCTCGACCAGGGCCGCGCCCCAGCCCCGGCGACGGGCGGCGGGATCCACGGCGATGGTCAGGACCTCGGCCTCGCCGGCGATCGAGCGGCACAGGACAAAGCCCTTGGCCTCCGCCGGCTCGCCCGCCTCGCCCAGCACGGCGAAGACGCCCGGCGACTTCAGCAGCTCTTCGAACTCCAGCGCCGTCCAGGGCCGGTGGAAGGCCTTGTCGTGCAGGTCGGCGAGATCGAACGAGGCCTCAGCCCCGACAGGACGCAGGTTCATGAGATCTAAGCCGCCGGCAGGGTGGCGTAGGGCGCGCGAAGATACAGCGGCCGGGGCGAATGAGTGGGCGCGAGTCGCGAAGCCGCCAGCTTGGCGACGGCGACGGGGTCAGGCGCGGCGGGGGTGAGCGCCTTGGCGCCGCTCAGCACATCGGCCAGCAGGGGGGCGCCTGAGCCGATCAGCGTCGCCGGGCCGCCGGAATAGAGCTCTCCCAGCCGCGCAGCGGCTTCGCCAAGACCCAGGGCGTCCGGCGCCATCAGACCCACGCCGCCGGCGAAGACCTGGATATAGACCTGCTCCATGCGCGCATCGAGCACGGCGGCCACGAAGCCTTCGACGCCATGGGCCATCGCCTCCAGCGTGGTGACGCCGACGCAGGGGATCGACAGGGCGGTCGCCAGGCCCTTGGCGAAGGCCAGACCCACGCGCAGGCCGGTGAACGAGCCCGGACCAACCGTGACGCCGATCCGGTCGAGGTCCGTGAAGGCGACGCCCGCTTCGGCCGCCGCCTCCCGGGCGATGACGCCGATCCGCTCCTGATGGCCGCGGGTCATGGGCTCGCTGCGCGCGGCCAGCACGCGCTCGCCATCGACGATGGCGACCGAGCTGGCGCCAAGGCAGGTGTCGATCGAGAGGATCATGGCTTAGGCCGCGCCGACCGCCGCGCCTTCGGCGGGACGCCAGACCAGGGCGTTCAGCTGGCCCTTGGCCTTCAGCACGGCCTCTGGCGGCACGCCGCCCTTCGTCCAGCCGGGAACGCCGAACACGTAGGACACGGTCGTCGCCTCGGGGCGGATACAGATCACCTGATTGACCTCGCGGCCTTCGCCAGCGCGGCATTGGTCGACCGTGAAGCCGAGGTCCGCCCACTTGGCCAGCAACTGCTCGCCCTTGGGGCCCCGGATATCGCCGCCCGAAGCCGCCACATAGGCGATCGCGGCCTCGTCGGTCTTGCCGATCTCCAGCAGCGGCGTGTTGTCCTGCTCGATCGTGATGATCGGCTGGGCCGGGCCCTCGCCGAAATGCAGGAAGGCCTGCTCGACCTTGGCCTTGGGGAACAGCGCCTTCAGAGTCGGGAGATCAAAGGCGGTCGAGCCGCTGATCGGGCCGACGCCCTCCTTGGTCACCGTCAGCGGACCGCCGGAATAGGGCGCGACGGCCACCGCCACGGGCGCCTTGGTTTCGGACTTCGGGGCGTCCTGGCTCTTCTTGGCCGGCCCACAGGCGGCCAGCATCACGAGCGGCAGGGCGAAAAGGGCGCGACGTAGGGTCATGGCGCCCTTGTAACGCGCGAGCGCCCCCGTCGTCACCTCGCCTGTCGACAAGCTGAAGACGGGGGTGCCTCGAGCCTAGAGGATCTTGGCCGCCTCATCGAAGTCGAGACGCGGATTACGCGGGAAAAGGCCCTCGTCGGTGCCGTAGCCGATCGAGGCGATGAAATTGCTCTTGATGTTCGTGCCCGCGAAGAAGGCGGCGTCGACGCCGGCGTTGTCGAAGCCCGACATCGGACCGACGTCCAGGCCGAGAGCCCGGGCGGCCAGGATCAGATAACCGCCCTGCAGCGAGCTGTTGCGCAGCGCGCCCCACTCCTTGGCCACCGGATCGGGGAACCAGTCCTTGGCGCCCGGCGCGTGCGGGAAGAGCTTGGGAAGCGTTTGCGGGAAATCGAGGTCATAGCCCACGATCACCGTCACCGGCGCCTGCAGGATCTTCACGCCGTTCGACCCCGACGACAGCGCCGCCAGCTTGGCCTTGGCCTCGGGGCTGGTGAGGAACAGGAAGCGGGCCGGCGTCGAGTTGGCGGCGGTCGGACCAAACTTCACCAGATCGTACAGCTCGCGCAGCACGGCCTCGGGAATGGGATCGGTCTTCCAGCCGTTACGGGTGCGGGCTTCGGTGAACAGTTGGGCGAGCGCGGGCGTGTCGAGCTTGGACATCAGCGATCCTTAGAAGGCTATTTGCAACTTCGATAGTTACAATATGGCCTTCCCCAGCCCGACGCAAGCCGCCGTCAGCCCAGGGTCTGCTCGACGCGGGTCACTTCCGGCACATAGTGCTTGAGCATGTTCTCGACGCCGGACTTCAAGGTCGCCGACGAGGACGGACAGCCCGAGCAGGCGCCGCGCATGTGCAGCCAGACGACGCCGGTCTTGGGCTCGAAGCGCGAGAAGACGATGTCGCCGCCGTCCTGGGCCACGGCCGGACGGATGCGGGTGTCCAGCAGCTCCTTGATCTCGGCGACGATCTGCGAGGCTTCCTCGTCATAGTCGCCCTCGTCGTGGCCGCCGGCCTGCTCGGCGTCCAGCAGCAGCGGCCGGCCGCTGGTGAAGTGGTCCATGATGGCCGCCAGGATCGGCGCCTTCAGGTGCGGCCACTGAGCGTCCTCGCCCTTGGTCACCGTGAGAAAGTCGGGGCCGAAGAACACGCGGGTGACGTCGCCAAGGTCGAACAGCGCCTTGGCCAGGGGCGAGGCGTCGCCCTCCTCGGCCGTGCGGAATTCGCGCGCGCCCTCGCCCAAGACCTCTCGGCCAGGCAGGAACTTCAGCACCTCGGGATTGGGCGTGGTTTCGGTCTGGATGAACATGCGCCTGAAATGGACCTCGCGGCCTCGTGACGCAAGACCGGGACTTGCGCCAATAAAGAAAGTGACACAGGCGTCATTTTCTGGCGTGATACGCAGAACAACGATCTGCGGGAGGATCACATGAGCGACGGTTCGGTGGACCTGAAGGACGCCGCGCGCGCGAGGGCTTACGCCACGCCGCTGGAAGACATGCACGTGGCGGACCCGGCCCTGTTCCAGGCCGACGCCATGTGGCCCTATTTCGAGCGCCTTCGAAAGGAAGCGCCGGTCCACTATTCCAAGGGCGACGAGGAGACCGGGCCTTACTGGTCGATCACCCGCTACAACGACATCATGACGGTGGATACGACCCACCAGGTGTTCTCGTCCGACGCCCACCTTGGCGGCATCACCATCCGGAACTTCGACGAGGACTTCGTCCTGCCGATGTTCATCGCCATGGACCCGCCCAAGCACGACATCCAGCGCAAGACCGTCAGCCCGATCGTCTCGCCGCAAAACCTGGCTCGGCTGGAAGGCGTCATCCGCGAGCGCGTGCAGGGCATCCTCGACAGCCTGCCGATCGACGAGCCGTTCGACTGGGTCGACAGGGTCTCGATCGAGCTGACCACCCAGATGCTGGCGACCCTGTTCGACTTCCCCTGGGAAGAGCGGCGCAAGCTGACCCGCTGGTCCGACGTCGCCACCGCCTCGCCCGAGAGCGGCATCATCGAGAGCGAGGAGGCCCGCCGGGCCGAGCTGCTGGAGTGCCTCGCCTACTTCACCAATCTGTGGAACGAGCGGGTCAACCAGACCGAGCCCGGCAGCGACCTGATCTCGATGTTGGCCCACGGCGAGGCCACCCGCGACATGCCGCCGATGGAGTACCTGGGCAACGTCATCCTGCTGATCGTCGGCGGCAATGACACGACCCGCAACTCGCTCACGGGCGGCCTCTACGCCCTGTCGAAGAACCCGCAGGAAGAGGCCAAGCTGCGCGCCGATCCCAGCCTGATCCCAAACATGGTCTCGGAGATCATCCGCTGGCAGACGCCTCTGGCCCACATGCGCCGCACGGCGCTGGAGGACTATGAGCTCTCCGGCCAGACCATCAAGAAGGGCGACAAGGTCGTCATGTGGTACGTCTCGGGCAACCGCGACGACACGGTGATCGAAGACGCCGACAAGTTCATCATCGACCGCCCCAGCGCCCGCCGCCACCTGTCGTTCGGCTTCGGCATCCACCGCTGCGTCGGCAACCGCCTGGCCGAGATGCAGCTGCGCATCGTCTGGGAAGAGATCCTCAAGCGCTTCCCGAAGATCGAAGTGCTGGAAGAGCCCAAGCGCGTCTACTCGACCTTCGTGAAGGGCTACGAGCAAATGATGGTTCGGATCCCGGAACGGGTCTGATCCCACCCACGATCATCGAAAAGCCCCGCGCCAGGCTTCTGACGCGGGGCTTTTTTTGTTCGGTTGGGCTTGAGGGTTCAGGCGCCCCAGAAGCCGACCAGCTTCTTGACCTCGGCCAGGGTCGGGGCGGCGGCCTCGCGGGCCTTTTCCGCGCCCTTGGCCAGGATGGCGTCGAGCACCGCCGGATCGCCCAGAAGGCCGCGCATCTTCTCGCCGACCGGCGCCAGCTTTTCGACCGCCAGCTCGGCCAGGGCCGGCTTGAAGGTCCCGAAGCCCTTGCCCGCGTATTCGGCCAGCACCTCGGCCTTGGTCCTGCCGGCCAGGGCGGCGAAGATGCCGACCAGGTTGTCGGCCTCGGCGCGGGCGGCCAGCTCCTCGACCGTTTCCGGCAGCGGTTCCGGGTCGGTGCGGGCCTTCTTGATCTTGGCGGCGATCGCGTCGGCGTCGTCGGTCAGGTTGATGCGCGAATAGTCCGACGGATCGGACTTGCTCATCTTGGCCGAGCCGTCGCGCAGGCTCATGACCCGCGCGCCCGGCCCCTGGATCAGAGGTTCTGGCAGCGGGAAGTAGCCCGGCGCGTTGAAGTCATGGTTGAACTTGCCGGCGATGTCGCGGGTCAGCTCCAGATGCTGCTTCTGGTCCTCGCCGACCGGCACGTGGGTGGCCTTGTAGACGAGGATGTCGGCCGCCTGCAGCACCGGATAGGTGTAGAGGCCCACCGAGCTGCGCTCCTTGTGCTTGCCGCTCTTCTCCTTGAACTGGGTCATGCGATCCAGCCAGCCCAGGCGGGCGACGCACTGGAAAATCCAGGCCAGGTCCGCGTGCTCGCGCACGGCCGACTGCGGGAAGATCGTCGCCTTGTCGGGGTCCAGGCCCGAGGCGATGTAGGCGGCCGCGATCTCGCGGGTCTGCTGGGCCAGGGCCGCCGGGTCCTGCCAGACCGTGATGGCGTGCAGGTCGGCCACGAAGATGAAGGTGTCGATCTCGTGCTGCAGGCGGGTGAACTTCACCAGCGCGCCGAGATAGTTGCCCAGGTGCAGGGCGCCGGAGGGCTGCACGCCCGAAAGCACGCGGGACGGACCCGCATAGGTGACGGGAGCTTGGTCGGTCATGGCTTTAAGCCTTGCTGTCGAATGCGAGAAGGATGGCGGGCGCGCGAAGGCGCGAACCGCGCGCCAAATCCGAGGAGAAGGGCGCGGGGATCAGGGTCAGTTGAAGCCGCGCCATCGCGGCGCGAGGAGACCGATCGAAGCCATGGCCCGCTGGTTAGCGCCCTCGCCCGCGCGGATCAAGCCTTGCCCCTCCTTAAGGCCGCCTTCAGCTCGGCCGGCTTGACCCCGCCGAACAGGAACAGCAGCGGCGGATAGACCGCAACGCCGGCCAGGCAGGTGAGCGCCAGGGCGAACTCCTTGGCGCCGATCGCGTGGCCGGTCAGGCCCATGGCGCGCAGCGGCGCCTCGATCAGGTCCCGATAGTGCGAGGCGGCCGCCATCAGCGCGCCCATGCCGAGGCTGGCCAGCAGGATGCGGATCAGGCGCGACCAGGTCTCGCCCGAGGGGCCGTACTCGCCCTTGCGCGCCAGGACGACGGCCATCTGGGCGACGTTGGTCCAGGAGGCGACGGCGGTGGCCGCCGCGATGCCCTTCACGCCGACCAGATTGAACAGCAGCACGCCGAGGCCGATGTTCACCGCCACGGAGACCAGGGCGAAACGCATCGGGCTCTTGGTGTCGCCACGTGCGAAGAACGCCCGCGAGGAAAGCTGCTGCAGCACGAAGGCCGGCGTGCCGCGGCCGTAGAAGAACAGCGCCGCCGCCGTCTGGCTGGCGTCGAAGGCCGTGAACTGGCCGCGGGTGTAGAGGCCGTCCGACAGGAAGCCGGGCATGGCGACCAGGGCCGCCGCCGCCGGCAGGGTCAGGGCCATGGCCAGGGTGATCCCCTGGTCCATCGCGCTCTGGGCGTCCTCGCGATCGCCGGAATTCACCGCCCGCGATAGGCGCGGCAGCAAAGCAACGCCGATGGCCACGCCCACCAGGCCCAGCGGCAGCTGGTACAATCGGTCGGCGGTGGCCAGCCAGGTCCGGCCGCCCGGCACGGGGCTGGCCAGGTTGCCGGAGATGAAGATGTTGACCTGGGTGGCGCTGGCGGCGAGCGCGCCCGGAATGGCCTTGCCGATCAGGTCGCGGACCTCCGGGGTCAGGCGCGGCAACCGCCAGTGGACCTTGGCGCCCGACTTGTTGACGCCCCAGGTCAGCAGGGCCGCTTGGGCCACGCCCGCGACGACCACGCCGATCGAGCCCCACTTGGCCGCGCCGATCGCGGTGGTCTGGGGCAGGATGAAAGCCAGGGTGAAGATGTTCAGCAGGATCGGCGCGCCCGCCGACAGGATGAAGCGGTCGCGGGCGTTCAGCACGCCCGACAGGTGCGCCACGATGGCCATGCACGGCAGGTAGGGCATGGTGATCTGGGTCAGCAGCACCGCCAGCTTGTACTTCTCGGTGCCCCAGCCAAAGCCCGGGCTGATCAGCATCATAAGCCACGGCATGGCCAGCTGGCAGACGACGGTGATGACGATGGTCGAGGCCGCCAGGGTCGCCATGGCGTCGGCGGCCAGGATGTCGGCCGTCTCCTCGCCGTCGCGCTGCAGCGACTTGGCGTAGGCCGGCACGAAGGCCGCGGCGAAGGCGCCCTCGGCGAAGAAGCGGCGGAAGAGGTTCGGGAACGCGAGAGCGGCGTTGTAGGCGTCGGCCGCCGGCGTGGCGCTGGCGCCCATCCGGTACGAGACCGCCAGATCCCGCGCGAAGCCCATGAACCGGCTGACCAGGGTCAGGCCCGAATAGATCGCCGAAGACTTGAGCAGGCCGCCCTTCTTGGGGGCTTTGGGCTGTTCGGCGGAGGCGGGAGCGGCGGCGTCGGTCACGAGCGGCTTCTGGGCGTTTGGGGAAGAAGCGTCAAGGGCGGGCGCCGCCTGTCGGCGATTGACCCGGCCGCCGATCCTCCCTTTGATGGCGCGCCGCTAAACCAAAGGTTCGAAACTCGATGCGTCGTCTCGCCCTCGCCGCCGCCATGCTCGCCAGCCTGGCCCTGTCCGCCTGCAACAAGACGGCCGCGCCGGGCGCGACGGCCGACGACATGAGCCTGGGGAACAAGGACGCCAAGATCACCGTGGTCGAATACGCCTCGGTCGGCTGCCCGGTCTGCGCGAAGTGGCAGAGCGAGGTCTATCCGGCCTTCAAGGCCAAATATATCGACACCGGCAAGGTGCACTACGTCTTCCGCGAGATGCTGGTCGGCGGCGGCTCGGAAGTCACGGTCGCCTCGGCGGGCTTCCTGCTGGCGCGCTGCGCCGGCAAGGACAAATACTTCCCGGTCGTCGACGCGGTGTTCGCCAGCCAGCCGGGCGTGTTCGACACCCCGCGCGAGAGCCTGCTCGAAATCGCCAAATCGTCCGGCCTGAACGAAGACCAGTTCACCAAGTGCGTGACCGACGAGGCGCAGATCAAGGCGCTGCAGGAACGGGTCGAGCGCAATGCGCGCGACCACGGCGTCGACGCCACCCCGACCTTCGAGATCAACGGCCGCAAGATGCAGCCGGGCTATCACTCGCTGGCCGAGATCGACGCGGCGATCGAAGCCGCCGGCAAGTAGGCGGAAACCCTAGCGCGCCACGCTGGCCCGGGCGCGCCGCAGGCCCGGCCGGGCGGCGGGCGCGCCGGCTTCGTTCTGCTCCAGCGCGTCCAGCAGGCCCGCCTTCAGGGCATTGATCCGCCGCGTATCGGTGACCTTCTGGCCGTCCGCGGTCTGGACATAGAAGGCGTCGACCGCCCGCTCGCCATAGCCGTCGATGTGGGCCGACTGGATCGACAGGCCGCTGTCGGCCAGGCTCTTGGCCAGGGCGTGCAGCAGGCCCGGACGGTCGCGGCCCGAAGCCTCGACCACGGTCGCGTCGTCCGACGCCTCGTTGTCGACGGTGACGCTGGGCGCGATGGCGAAGGCCGCGGCGCGGGACTGGTCGGCGCCGCGACGCGGCTCCATCGTCATGGGCTCGCCTCGGCCCGCGGCTTCCAGCGCGTCGGCCAGGCGGCGCAGGGCGCGCGGGTTCTCGCAGCCCAGCGGCGCGCCCGTGGCGTCCTGCACATAGAAGACATCCAGGGCCTGGCCCTGGCGCGAGGTGAAGACCCGGGCGCCGACCACGTTGCCGCCCAGCGACGAGATGGTCAGGGCCAGATCCGCGAACAGACCCTGGCGGTCCTTGGCCGCGACCACGATTTCGGACGCATTGTGACCGGAGCGCACCCGCCCCTCGGCCGCCGCGCCGCCCTGGGCGGCCGCTCGGCGCGCCAGCACGGCGTGCTCCAGAAGGTCCTCGGGCGAGAAGGCGCTGAAGTAGGCGTTCTCCATCGCCGACACCCAGCTCCGGGCGTCGGGGTCGGTCTCCAGCAGGGTCGCCCGCGCGGCCTCTGCTGCGGCTTCCTGGTGACGCTGGACGTTGGCGGCGGCGTCGCTGCCCCGCCCGCCGCGGAACACCGCCTCGGTGGCGTTGTAGAGCTCGCGCAGCAGCTGGCCCTTCCAGCCGTTCCAGACGCCCGGCCCCACGGCGCGGATGTCGGCGACGGTGATGACCAGCAGCAGGCGCAGGCGCTCGGGGTTCTCGACGATCCGCGCGAAGGCCGCGACGGTGCCCGGATCGGAGACGTCGCGCTTCTGGGCGAAGTCGCTCATCACCAGGTGGTTCTCGACCAGCCAGGCGACCAGCTCGACCTTGCTGCGCTCGACGCCCAGGCGTTCGCAGGCGCTGCGGGCCGAGCGCGCGCCGGCCTTTTCCTGACCGCCGACCCCGCCCTTGCCGGTGTCGTGCAGGAGCATGGCCAGGAACAGGGCCTCGCGGTCCTCGATCAGCGGCATGATCGAGACGGCCAGCGGGTGATCGTCGACCAGGCGTCCGGCGGCGATGTCGCCGATGATGCCAACCGCCCGCAGGGTGTGCTCGTCCACCGTGTACGAGTGGTACATGTTGAACTGCATCTGGGCGACGACGCGCCCAAACTCAGGGATGAACCGGCCCAGCACGCCGGCGTCATTCATCAGGGTCAGGGTGCGGTAGCTGCGCTTGCCGCGCGCCAAGAGGTCGAGGAACGCTCGACAGGCCTCGGGATCGCGGCGGACCTTCGACGTGATCAGGTGCAGGCCGCGCGTCACCGCCGTGAAGGCGTCGGGATGCAGGTCGAGGTCGCGCTCGTCGGCGATCTTGAACAGCCGGATCAGGTTGACCGGATCGGTTTCGAAGATCTCCGGCCCCTCGATGTTCAGGCGGCCGTTGTCCTCGAAGAAGCCCTTCACCTCCAGGGCCTTCCGCTTGGGCTTGCCGCCTGGCAGGAAGCGGGAGATGCCCTTGGGCTCGTGCTTGAAGTGCTCGGCTTCCAGCTTGGCCGAGAAGGCGCGGGTCAGCGCCCCGACCTCCTTGGCGATCAGAAAGTAGCGGCGCATGAACCGCTCGACCGCCGGGGCGTCGCCCCGGTCGCCATAGCCCATGCGGCGGGCGATCTCGGGCTGCAGGTCGAAGGTCAGCCGCTCTTCCGGCCGGCCCGTGGTGAAGTGCAGGTGGGCCCGCACCGCGTGCAGGAAGTCGAAGGCGCGGATGAAGGCCTTGGTCTCGCGGGTTGAGAACACCTCCAGCTTGAAGACGTCCTCGGGCCGATCGACGGGGTGCAGGTACTCGGCGATCCACATCAGGGTGTGCAGGTCGCGGAGGCCGCCCTTCCCTTCCTTGACGTTGGGCTCGACCATGTAGCGGCTGGCGCCGGCGCGCGCCTGGCGGTCGTCGCGCTCCTTCAGCTTGGCGGCGACGAACTGGGCGCCGGTGCCCTTCATCACCTCGTCGCGGAAACGGCGCTTGAGGTCCTCGGCCAGGCGCTCGTCGCCGGTCAGGCGGCGGGCCTCCAGGATCGAGGTGCGGATCGTGTAGTCTTCCTTCGAGAGGCGCACGCACTCCTCGATGGTGCGCGAGGCGTGGCCGACCTTGAAGCCCAGGTCCCACAGCGCATACAGCATGTACTCGATCACGCTCTCGGCGTGCGGCGTCTGCTTGTAGGGCCGCAGGAAGAGGAGATCGATGTCGGAGAACGGCGCCAGGGTGCCCCGGCCGTAACCGCCGACCGCCATCAGGCACAGGCGTTCGCCCTCCGTGGGGTTACGGGCCCGGAAGATGTGCACCGTGGTGAAGTCGTAAAGGGCGGTGATCACCTCATCGGTGACGCCCGAGATCAGCCGCGCGGTCTCGACGCCGCTAGCGCCGTTCTCCAGCCGCTCCTTGGCGATCATCCGGCCGCGAAACAGCGCCTGCTTGAGAATGTCGATGGCGCGCGCCCGCTGCTCGGCCTCGTTGCCGATCGAGTCGAGGGCGGCGGCGGAGAGGCGCGCCCGCAGGGCGTGACCGTCGACGACGTGTTCCAGGCGGGTGGGGCGAAGGCGACGGGGCATGTTGGTTATATGGTCTACCCGCTAGGCCTTGAGCAGACCCTTAAGACGATAAAGCGCCTCCAGGGCCTCGCGCGGGCTCATGCCGTCAACGTCGAGATCCTCCAGCGTCGTCTCGACCGCGCTGGGCGCCGCCTTGGCGGGCGCCTGCACGACGGCCTGGCTCATGGCGAACAGCGGCAGGTCATCCAGCTTGGCCGGCGACTGGTCCTTGGTCTCCAGGCGATCCAGCACCTCGCGGGCGCGGGCCACGACGGGCATCGGCACGCCGGCCAGCTTGGCGACCTGGACGCCGTACGAGCGGTCCGCCGGACCCGACACCGCCTCGTGCAGGAAGACGAGGTCGCCGTTCCACTCCTTGGCGCGCAGCGAGAGGTTGGAGACGAAGCTCATCCGCTCCTCCAGCGTCGCCAGCTCGTGATAGTGGGTGGCGAACAGGGCGCGGCAGCGGTTGACGTCGTGCAGGGCCTCGGCGCAGGCCCAGGCGATGGCGAGACCGTCATAGGTCGCGGTGCCGCGGCCGATCTCGTCCAGGATCACCAGGCTGCGCGGACCCGCCTGGGTCAGGATGGCGGCGGTCTCGACCATTTCCATCATGAAGGTCGAGCGGCCTCGGGCCAAATCATCGCCGGCGCCGACGCGGCTGAAGAGACGATCAACGACGCCCAGGCGGAAGCTGGCCGCCGGCACGTAGCAGCCCGACTGGGCCAGGATGGCCAGCAAGGCGTTCTGGCGCAGGAAGGTCGACTTACCGGCCATGTTCGGGCCGGTGACGATCGACAGGCGCGGCCCACCCTCGCCCGACGCATCGAGGCAGCAGTCGTTGGGGGTGTAGGGCTCCCCGGCGCGCTTGACGGCGGCCTCGACCACCGGGTGGCGCGCGCCCTTGGCGTCGAAGGCGTAGGACCGGTCGACGATCGGCCGCACGGCGCCCGCGTCCTCGGCCCACTCGGCCAGGGCGGAAGCGACGTCGATGCGGGCCAGGGCCTCGGCGGCGATCTGGATGGCGTCGGCCAGCATCCGGGCCTGCTCGCGCCAGTCCTCGAAGGCGGCGACCTCCATGGCCAGGGCGCGCTCGGCGGCCTGGGCGATGCGGGCGTCGAGATCGGCCAACTCCACCGTGGTGAAGCGCACCTGGTTGGCCAGGGTCTGGCGATGGATGAAGGTCGCGTTCAGTGGGGGCTGGAACAGCGGATCAGCCTTGCCGGCGGTCGCCTCGACGAAATAGCCGAGCACGCCGTTGTGGCGGATCTTCAGCGGCACGCCGCTCTCGGCGGTCAGCTGGGCCTCCATGGCGACGATGACCTTGCGGCTGTCGTCGCGCAGGGTGCGGGCCTGGTCGAGCTCGGGCCGCACGCCCGCCGCCACGAAGCCGCCGTCGCGCGCCAGGGCCGGCAGGTCGGGACCGAGCCCCTGCTCCAGCGTGTTCAGGAACTGCGACAGGCCGTCGTGCAGCGACGGGGTCAGGGCCTTGAAGGCGTGCTCCAGCTCGAACGGCGGCGGCGACAGTGGGTCGGGCGAGCCGCCCGCCATGCCGGCCAGGCGCTCGCCGACCTTCAGGGTGTCGCGGATGCAACCGAGGTCGCGCGGACCGCCCCGGCCCAGCGCCAGGCGCGACAGGGCCCGGGCCATGTCGCCGGCGCCCTTCAGCACCTCGCGCAGGCGCTGGCGAAGCTGGCGATGCTCGACGAACCACTCGACCGCGTCCAGGCGCTGGTCGATGGCGGCGGGGTCCAGCAGCGGGCGAGCCAGGCGCGAGGCCAGCATGCGGGCGCCGCCGGCGGTGACCGTGCGGTCGATGGCGGCCAGAAGCGAGCCGTTGCGGTCGCCGGTCTGGGTGCGGTCGATCTCCAGGCTGCCGCGCGTGGCCGGGTCGATGGCCATGACGTCGGCGTCGGCGGCGCGACGGGGCGCGCGCAGGGCCGGCAGCTTGCCCGCCTGGGTCATCTC
>JAYRLX010000514.1:0-2302 GCA_041905125.1 Caulobacter sp.
AGGCGCGAGCCGGTGACGCCCAGCTTCAGGGTGGTCGAGAGGTCGCCGGCGCGCAGCTTGGCCAGCGCGCCGTTGGCGACGAACTGCAGGTCGCCGCTGTCGGTGGTCGAGCGGGCGCGGTCGGCGTTGACGGAGAGGCCCGTCAGGGGCGCGAACGGGTTGAGCGTGGGATCCAGCGCCGTCAGGCGGGCCTGCAGGCCGGTGACGTCGACGCCGCGGTCGGTTTCGGTCTTGCTGATCGCGTGGTCGTAATTGCCGGTCAGCGACAGCCGCAGGGCCTCGGTGTCGCGGTTCAGGGTGAAGCCGGCGTGACCCGCCAGGTTGCGGTTCGTCTGGCCCAGGGCGTCCTGGTCGCCGAGATTGCGGTAGAGCGCCACGTCCTGGCCGAACGGCGAGAACGGGTCGGCGGCCGGGATCACCAGGCGCGCGCGGGCGGGTCCGAGCAGGGAGTCGCTCTGCGACGCGGTCAGGCCCAGGTTCAGCGTCGCCGAGACGTTGTCGAGGATGTAGCGGTTGGTCACGCTATTGATCGACAGCTGCCGATTGCGCGGCAGCAGGGTGCGGTCGTCGGTGATGTCGCTGGCGTTGGCGCGGTTCGCGCCGGGCAGGAAGGCGGCCAGGGGCTGGGCCCCGCCAGCGGCGGAGCCCGGGACGCCGACGACCGTCACCGGCGTTCCGGCCAGGGCGCTCAGGCTCGTCAGCGGCCCGCCCGTGGTCGAGGCGAGGTTGCCGGTGAAGTCGTAAAGACCGCTGTTGGTGCGGCTGACAAGGTCGCGGTCGCTTTCCAGCAGCTGGTCGGCGTTCTGGATCTTGATGGCCAGGTTCGTGCGGCCGTCGCGGTTCAGCCGCAGCTGGCTCCAGTTCAGTTGCTGGCTGGCCTGGCCGCCCTCGGTCGAGCCGCCGACCGTGGCGTCGACCGTCTGGGCGCGGAAGCGCTGGCGCAGCACGATGTTCACGACCTTCTGGTCGGCCGTGTAGCCGTACTTCAGCGCCACTTCCTCGGGCAGGATCTCGACGCGCTGGATGGCCTCGGTCGGGATATCACGGATCTCGCCCTGGCCGGAGATGCGACGCCCGTTCAGCAGCACGACGGGGTCGCCGCCCAGGCCGCTGGTGGTCTGCGGCGTCAGCTCGGTGAGCAGGTCCTCCATCGACGAGACCCCGAACGAGCGGACGTCGGCGGCGCTGAAGGTCTCCTCCGGCGGGATGTCGCCCAGCACCGCGCCATACGGCTTGCCGCTGGCGGTGATGGTGATGGCCTCGACCTCGGTGTCGAGGTCGTCGGGCGTCACGGGCTTTTGCGCCGCCTTGGGCGTAGGCTGAGGCGCGGCGGGCTTGGCTTGGGACGCGGGGGCGGTGGGCTTGGTCTCCTGGGCGTGAGCGGCGCTGGCCGCGACAAATCCCATGAAACCGACCAGGGCCAGCTTGTGGCTCTTCAAGGAACGTCTCCGAAGTCTCAAGTCCCACGATCGCCGATGCCTGCCGCATGTGGCGTGCGGATTTCAGTGTTTGCCCAGACTGCAACATCCCGGCCTTGCGAAGGCCTAACGGACGGAGGTCCAGGGGCGGCTCAGCAGCACGGCGCAGTTGATCAGACCGACCAGCGAATAGGTCTGCGGATAGTTCCCCCACAACTCGCCGTCCGCGAAACCGATGTCCTCGGACAGCAGGCCAGCGCCCGTGCGGCGGCTCAGCATGTCCTCGAACAGCTCGCGCGCCTCGTCGGAGCGGCCTTGCAGGTGCAGCGCCTCGATCAGCCAGAAGGTGCAGATGTTGAACGCCGTCTGGGGCGAGCCGAAGTCGTCGGGGATGGCGTAGCGCAGCAGATAGGCCCCGCGCCGCAGGCCTTCCTCGACGGCTTTCAGGGTGGCGACGTTGCGCGGGTCCTCGGCCTTCTGGAAGCGCAGGTCGACGAGCTGCAGCAGGGAGGCGTCCAACTCGTCGCCCTCGAAGGTGGCGGCGAAGCGGCCGAGCTCGGCGTTCCAGGCGCGGTCCTCAATCACCTTGCGCACATGGGCGGCGCGGCCGTTCCAGAAGGCGGCCTTGTCGGTCAGGCCCAGCTTCTCGGCGGCGTTACCCAGGCGATCGCAGGCGGCCCAGCACATGGCCGAGGAATAGGTGTGGACATTGGCGCGGCCCCGGAACTCCCACAGGCTGGCGTCGGGTTGGTCGTGCAGTCGGAAAGCCTGCTCGCCGACGGGCTCCAGCGCCTCGAAGTCGTCGACCGTGGCGGGACGCAGCAGGCGCTCGTCGAAGAAGGCCTGCACCGTCGACAGCACGATCTGGCCGTAGACGTCGTTCT
>JAYRLX010000515.1:0-2297 GCA_041905125.1 Caulobacter sp.
TGCGCCGCCATCCCCGAGAACCTGCTGGAAAGCGAGCTGTTCGGCCACGAGAAGGGCGCCTTCACCGGCGCGATGGCCCGCCGCATCGGCAAGTTCGAGGAAGCCAACGGCGGCACCCTGCTGCTGGACGAAATCAGCGAGATGGACGCGCGCCTGCAGGCCAAGCTGCTGCGCGCCATCCAGGAGCGCGAGATCGACCGCGTCGGCGGCGCCAAGCCGGTCAAGGTGGACATCCGCATCCTGGCCACCTCCAACCGCGACCTGGCCCAGGCCGTGAAGGACGGCACGTTCCGCGAAGACCTGCTCTATCGCCTGAACGTCGTGAACCTGCGCCTGCCGCCGCTGCGCGAGCGTCCGGCTGACGTGCTCAGCCTGTGCGAGTTCTTCGTGAAGAAGTACTCGGCCGCTAACGGCATCCCGGAAAAGCCGATCTCGGCCGAGGCCAAGCGCCGCCTGGTCGCCCACCGCTGGCCGGGCAACGTCCGCGAGCTGGAGAACGCCATGCACCGCGCGGTCCTGCTGTCGACCGGCGCGGAGATCGAGGAGTTCGCCATCCGTCTGCCGGACGGTCAGCCGATGGCCCCGGCGCCGGACGTCGCGGTCGCCCGCGGCGCCCAGATGGCCGCCGACGCCGTCTCGCGCACCTTCGTCGGCTCGACGGTGGCCGAGGTCGAGCAGAAGCTGATCATCGACACCCTGGAGCACTGCCTGGGCAACCGCACCCACGCGGCCAACATCCTGGGCATCTCGATCCGCACCCTGCGCAACAAGCTGAAGGAATATTCCGACGCCGGCGTGCCGGTGCCGCCGCCCCAGGGCGGGGTCGGCGCCGCCGCCTAAGCCAAGTGGCGATACGCCGCGGCGCCGCGACCATCGGTCCGGCGCCGAACATGGCTAATTTTCATTAAGGATATGGCGGCGGACCGCAAATCGCTTCACTCGCTAGTCCGCTAGACCTTCACCGTTCCAAGGTTCCGAATGGCCGACGCCGCCGCCCCGACCGCCAGCTCGATGCCCAGCGCCAAGTCGCTGGTCGAGGGCATCATGCGCGGCGAGATGGGCCTGGCCCTGGGCGTCGTCGGCATCATCGTCCTGCTGATCCTGCCGGTTCCTTCGTTCCTGCTGGACCTGCTGCTGGCCATTTCGCTGACGGGATCGGTGCTGATCCTGATGACGGCGATCCTGATCAAGAAGCCGCTGGAATTCACCTCGTTTCCGACCGTGCTGCTGGTCGCCACGCTGTACCGGCTGGGCCTCAACATCGCCTCGACCCGCCTGATCCTCGGCCACGGCCAGGAAGGCACGGGCGGCGCCGGCGCGGTGATCGAGGCCTTCGGTCACCTGATGATGCAGGGCAACTTCGTCATCGGGGTGATCGTCTTCATCATCCTGATCGTCGTGAACTTCATGGTCGTGACCAAGGGTTCGGGCCGGATCGCCGAAGTGGCGGCCCGCTTCACCCTGGACTCCATGCCCGGCAAGCAGATGGCCATCGACGCCGACCTGTCGACCGGGCTGATCGATCAGGAAGGCGCCAAGCTGCGCCGCAAGGAGCTGGAGCAGGAGAGCACGTTCTTCGGGGCCATGGACGGCGCCAGCAAGTTCGTGAAGGGCGACGCGATCGCCGGCCTGATCATCACCGGCATCAACATCGTCGGCGGCATCATCATCGGCGTCGTGCAGCACAAGCTGCCGATCGGCGAGGCGGCCTCGACCTACACCATCATGACCATCGGCGACGGCCTGGTCAGCCAGATCCCGGCCCTGATCATCTCGATCGCGGCCGGTATGGTGGTCTCCAAGGCCGGCGTCGAAGGCTCGGCCGACAAGGCCCTGACCACCCAGCTGGCGATGAACCCGGTCGGCCTGGGCATGGTCTCGGCCTCGGCCGGCGTCATGGCCCTGATCCCGGGCATGCCGATCATCCCGTTCGCCGCGGTGGCGGTGGGAGCGGGCATGCTGGCCTACAAGCGCATCCAGGACGCCAAGGCGCCCGCTCAGATAGACCCCGCCGCCCTCGAGGCGGCCGCGCCCACCGAGGCCGAGGAGGAGCCGATCAGCGCCTCCCTGGCCATCGACGACGTCAAGATCGAGCTGGGCTACGGCCTGCTGACCCTGATCAACGACCTGGACGGCCGCAAGCTGACCGACCAGATCCGCGCCCTGCGCAAGACCCTGGCCGGCGAATACGGCTTCGTCATGCCGCCGGTCCGCATCCTCGACAACATGCGCCTGGCCAACCAGGGCTACGCCATCCGCATCAAGGAGATGGAGGCCGGCGCCGGCGAGGTGCGGCT
>JAYRLX010000062.1:0-4415 GCA_041905125.1 Caulobacter sp.
TCAAGCACTACTCGCGCGGCGTCTCGTACGTGGACGGCATGAACCGCACCTGGGCCAGCGTGGCGCCGTATGTCGACGCCCAGCGCCACGCCGAGGTCGCCGACTTCCTGAAGATCCAGCGCCACGAAGCCCAGTGGTGGCGGGACGCCTCGATCGCCTGGTTCCAGACCTTCTCCAAGCGCCCGCTGCCGGCGGGTGAAAAGCCGCCGGAGAAGTCGCTGGAGTACTACCAGGGCCTCAAGTTCAAGTGGGCCCCCGGGAACGGCGGGTAAACTTCAAAACCCGTGTCATCCCGGAAACGCCGTAGGCGTTATCCGGGACCCAGGGGCGGCCAGCACGGCGTTCCCGCACCCCCTGGGTCCCGGCTCTACGCTGCGCTCCGGCCGGGATGACACGAGATTTGTTTTCTAGAATCGTGCCCTTCCACCGGCGCTTCGCTTCGGCCGGGATGACACGGATTAATTGTTCAGCGTTTCGTACAGATCGAGCCACTGCGGGTTCTCAGCTTCGATCAGTTTCAGCTTCCAGGCCCGCCGCCAGCGCTTGACGCGCTTCTCGTAGAGGATGGCGTCGCTGATCTCCGCGAACTCCTGGTACCAGACGAGCTTGGTGACGCCGTACTTGGCGGTGAACCCCTTGGGCGCGCCTTCGCGGTGCTGCCAGACACGACGGGGGAGGTCTCCCGTGACGCCGATGTAGAGGGTGCCGTTACGTCCGCTGGCGAGGATATAGACGTAATACGAGCGCATCCGTCCTGGATAACTTAAAGTTGTTTACGTGCAAAATCTCCTGTCATCCCGGCCGAAGCGCAGCGTAGAGCCGGGATCCAGGGGGGGGGAGGAACGCCGCGCTTTCGGCCCCTGGGTCCCGGATAGCCTCTGCGAGGCTTCCGGGATGACACGATGTTTTTGGGGAGAGGGAAGGGGCTAGCGGATTTATCTGCGCCGTGCGTCATCTTAAGCGACACCGTCAGCTTGAGATCGCCCATGAAGCCCCTGTTCGCCGCCGCCGCCCTGGCGCTCGTCCTCGCCGCTTCCGCCCAAGCCGCGCCGCTCAATGCGCCGGCGACGCTGAAGGTCATCGACGCCCAGCTGGACCGCGACTACCCGGCGCTGGAGGCGACGTACAAGGCGATCCACGCCCACCCGGAGCTGGCCTTCCAGGAGGTCCAGACCGCCAAGACCCTGGCGGCCGAAATGCGCGCCCTGGGCTTCACCGTCACCGAGGGCGTCGGCAAGACCGGCGTGGTGGCGATCCTCAAGAACGGCGACGGGCCCAAGGTGCTGATCCGCACCGAGATGGACGGCCTGCCGATGGAGGAGAAGTCGGGCCTGCCCTACGCCAGCCGGGCGACCGCCATCTGGCGCGACGGCCAGACCTTTGTCGCCCATTCCTGCGGTCACGACATCCACATGGCCGCCTGGCTGGGGACCGCGCGCCAGCTGGTCGCCATGAAGTCGAAGTGGAAGGGCACGCTCGTCTTCGTCGCCCAGCCGGCCGAGGAGACGATCGGCGGCGCGAAAGCCATGCTGGCCGACGGGCTGTGGGACAAGATCGGCGGCAAGCCCGACTACGGGTTCGCCCTGCACGTCGGTCCGGGCGTGGCCGGTGAGATCTCCTACAAGGCCGGCGTGATCAGCTCGACCTCGGACGGGATCGACATCACCTTCAACGGCCGCGGCGGGCACGGCTCGATGCCGTCGACGACGATCGATCCGGTGCTGATGGCCGCGCGCTTCACCGTCGACGTCCAGAGCGTGATCAGCCGCGAGAAGGATCCGTCGGCCTTCGGCGTCGTCACCATCGGCTCGATCCAGGCGGGCAGCGCCGGCAACATCATCCCCGACAACGCCCGGGTGCGCGGCACCATCCGCACCCAGGACGACGCGGTGCGCGAGAAGATCCTCGACGGGGTCAAGCGCACGGCCAAGGCGGTGGTCGACATGGCCGGCGCGCCGCCCGCCGACGTCAAGCTGACCGCCGGCGGCAAGATGGTGGTCAACGACCAGACCCTGACCGACCGGACGGCGGCGGTGTTCAAGGCCGCCTTCGGCCCGCGCGCCGTGGCCGAGACCAAGCCCGGCTCGGCGTCCGAGGACTATTCGGAGTTCGTGATCGCCGGCGTGCCGTCGCTGTATTTCGGCATCGGCGGCTTCGACAAGGCGATGGTCGAAAAGGCCAAGGCCGAGGGCAAGCCGCTGCCGACGAACCACTCGCCGTACTTCGCCCCGACGCCGGAACCCAGCATCCGCACGGGCGTGGAGGCCATGACCCTGGCGGTGCTGTCGGTGACGGGGAAGTAGCCGCCTTCTAATGGGTTGACCCCGCGCTTTGCCTGAGGTCCTTTGTTCGCAAAATGGTAGCGGTAACGTGCTGCCGATAAGCGGGAGGCGACCATGGCTTGGAACCCAGCAGATCCGACACGACGACAGGCGCTCGCGATGGCCGCCGGCGCGACCGCGGCGCTAACCGCGCCCCGGGCCTTCGCCGACGAGACCCCGCTGCGCGACCTGGCCAAGGCCAAGGGCCTCTATTTCGGCTCGGCCGTGCCGGCTGGTCCGCCGGGCTCGACGCGCGGCCCATTCGAGGACGCCCGCTACAAGGCCATCCTGGCCCGCGAGTGCGGCCTCTTGGTCCCCGAGAACGAGCTGAAATGGTACGTGGTCCGCCTGGCCGGGCCGGAAAGCTTCGACTTCAGCCGCGCCGACCGCATCGCCGCCTTCGCCAAGGAGAACGGCCAGGCCCTGCGCGGCCACACCCTGCTGTGGCACCACCCGCAGTGGTTCCCGGCCTGGACCAAGACCTACGACTTCGGGGCCAACCCCGCCCAGGCGGCCGCCAAGATGGTCACCGAGCACATCCAGACCCTGTGCCAGCGCTACCCGCAGATGATCTCGTGGGACGTGGTCAACGAGACGGTCGACCCCAAGGACGGCTCGATCCGCTCGACCTTCCTGTCCGACGCCATGGGCAAGGAAGAGGTGCTGGACCTCTCGTTCCACGTGGCCCGCGAGGCCGCCCCCAAGGCCCGCCTCGTCTACAACGACTACATGAGCCAGGAGGTCGGCAACGAGAAGCACCGCTACGGGGTGCTGAAGCTGCTGGAAGGCTTCCGAAAGCGCGGAACGCCCGTCGACGCCCTGGGGGTCCAGAGCCACATCGGGGCCGAGAACGCCGACACCTTCACGGGCTTTGGCAAGCCGCAGGAGAAGGAGTGGACGGCGTTCCTGAACGACGTCACCGGCATGGGCTATGACCTCTTGGTCACCGAGTTCGACGTCCACGACAAGGGGCTGCCGGCCGAGTTCGCGCCGCGCGACGCGGCGGTGGCGGCCTACGCCAAGGCCTTCCTCGACCAGATGCTCAGCTACCGCCAGACCAAGGAGGTCCTGGCCTGGGGCATGATCGACAAGTACTCGTGGCTGCAGGGCCAGTGGCTGCGCGAAGACAAGAAGCCCAAGCGCCCGACCCTCTACGACGACGACTACAAGCCCAAGCCGTTGCGCGAGGCTGTAGCGGCCGCGCTGCGGGCCGCGCCGGCGCGGTAGGGCGCTTCAACCCATCAAGAACCCGATCTCCCCGGCGAATGCCGGGGCCCAGATCGTAAGGCTTAAGAGTTTCAAGCACGGCCCACTCCCAGGCTGAATCTGGGTCCCGGCATTCGCCGGGAAGGTCGGAAGATTAGGGAATAGGCGATGATCCGAACGGCAATGACCCTGGCCCTGCTGGCCGCCCCCGCGCTGGCGCCCATGACGGCCCAAGCCGCGCCCAACACCGCCGCGTTCAGCAACTTCGTCTACCAGGGCAGCGACCCGTCCGACGCGATCAAGGCCGGTCCCGGCCAGTACCGCAATCCGGTCGTCCAGGGCTTCTATCCGGACCCCAGCATCACGCGGGTGGGCAAGGACTATTACCTGGTCAACTCGACCTTCGCCTGGTTCCCGGGCCTGCCGATCCACCACTCGACCGACCTCATCCACTGGACCCAGATCGGCAACGCCATCGACCGGCCGGGCATGCTGGACTTCAAGCGGCTGGGGCTGTCGCGGGCGGTGTTCGCCCCGGCCATCACCTATCACGACGGCCTGTTCTACATCCTCAACACCTGCGTCGACTGCCAGGGCAATTTCCTGATCACCGCCAAGGACCCGAAGGGGCCGTGGTCGGATCCGGTCTGGCTGCCGACGGTCGGCGGCATCGACGCCTCGCTGTTCTTCGACGATGACGGTCGGGGCTGGATCCTCAACAACGACGAGCCGCCCGGCCCGGCCGAGTATCGCGGCCACCGCGCCATCTGGATCCAGGAATACGACCCCAAGACCCAGAAGACGATCGGCCCGCGCACGGTGCTGCTGGACAAGGGCGTCAACCCGGCCGCCAAGCCGATCTGGCCCGAGGGGCCGCACATCCTGAAG